>JAFADB010000028.1 GCA_023425225.1 Pseudomonadota bacterium | reverse complement strand
GCGCGCAAGGGAGGGGGCAACAGCGTCGCCGTGACGGTTGGGGTCGAAAGCATCCGGGTTGGGCGCAATGCGATCCATACCGCAGGCTGCGTCGCCCAAGCCCCTCCCCTTGCGAAGCAGGGGGAGGCTGGGAGGGGTTGGCCCCGGTCGCGGCGCGCCAGAAGCAACCCCTCCCCAACCCTCCCCTGCGCGCTGCGCGCGCAAGGGAGGGGGCAACAGCGTCGCCGTGACGGCCCCCGTAGGGAGCCGTCCGGGTTCGGCCTCTTACCTGGCCGATCGCTTGCTTTCCCTTGATGCTTCAGAACGCCGGACCCCACAGCGCCTGGTCCAGATCGCGCGGTGCCCGTACCCGCTTCACCCGCCCCGCCTCGACCGCCACACCCTCCGCGCGCAGGCGCTGGCATTGCTCGCGCCAGCCACGCGATCCTTCCGGCAGTGCGATGCGCCCGTCCGAGCGCAGCACCCGGTGCCACGGCAGCGCCGGGTCGTCGTTGCCGGCCAGGATCTTCGCCACCAGGCGCGCCCGCCCCGGCAGTCCGGCGTGCACGGCGACCTCGCCGTAGCCGAGCACCTGGCCGGCGGGAATCGCGCGGATCGTGCGCAGGATGCTCAGGCGCATCTGCTCGGACGAAAGCCCTGCCGGCGGCGTGGAAGCCTTCGTGCGCGGCGGCTGGCGACGACGTTCAGCCATTGCCGGTCCTGCATTTGGCGCGGGCATGGATCGATGAAGGCGACATGGCGCCCGATTCTACGGTCCGCCATCGATCAAGCCCACTGCCGGCACCGCCCGCAGTGCAGAAGACCACCCGGGACTCGCCGGCAGCGTGCCCTGGCAGGCGCCATGCCGGCCGAACCACGCTCCGCGGTGACAGCTCATCGCCCCATCAACACCACTTCCTCGGCCGAGGTCGGGTGGATCGCCACCGTGGCCTCCAACTGCGCACGAGTCACGCCCATCTTCAACGCCACCGCGAACCCCTGCAGGATCTCGTCGGCGCCCTCGCCAAGCAGGTGGATGCCGACCACGCGCTCGTCCGCGCCCACGCACACCAGCTTGAACAGGCTGCGGATCGGCGAGCCGGCCAGCGCGTGCAGCATCGGGCGGAAATCGCTGCGGTACACCTTCACCGCATCGCCGTGGCGTTCACGCGCGGCCTCCTCGCCCAGGCCCACCTGGCCCAGCGGCGGATGGGTGAACACCACGCTGGGGACGTCGTCGTAGTCCAGCCGCGCATCGGCCTGGCCGCCGAACAGGCGATCCATCAGCCTGCGAGCGGCGGCGATGGCCACCGGCGTCAGCCCCACCTTGCCGGCGACGTCGCCGATGGCGTGGATGCCCGGCACCGTGCTGTCCTGGTACTCGTCCACCACCACCTCGTCCTTCTCGCCCAGCGCCACGCCCAGTGCCTCCAGTCCCAGCCCGTGCGTGCTGGGGCGGCGGCCGATGGCGAAGTAGACCTGGTCGAAGACCTGCCGGTCGATGCCGTTGTCGCTGAGTACCCGCACCCGCCCGCCCTCGTCGCGCAGCTCGCGCACGCGCTGGCCGAAGTGCACGCGCACGCCCTGCTGGCGCAGGTTCTCGGCGAGCTGGCCGGCCAGTTCGCCATCGAAGCGGTCGAGCAGGCGCTCGCCCTGCACCAGCAGGTGTACCCGGCTGCCCAGCAACTGCAGCAGGTTGGCCAGTTCCACCGCGATGTAGCCGCCGCCGACGATCGCCACCTCGGCCGGGGCATGGCACAGCTCGAAGAAGTCGTCCGACACCTTGCCCAGCTCGGCACCCGGTATCCGTGGCCGCAACGGCTGCGCCCCGGTGGCGATGACGATGTGCTCGGCACTGGTGCGGATGCCATCGCTGCATTGCAGCGTGTGCGCATCCAGCAGGCGCCCGTGTCGCGGCACCACGCCGATGCCGGCCTCGTCCAGCCGCCGCCGGTAGCTGGCATGGATGTTGGCGATATAGCCCTGCCGTGCCGCCACCAGTTGCGGCCAGTCCGGTCGTGCCGGCGCCACGTCGAAACCCAGTTCGGCGGCGAGCGCGATGCGCCCGGCCAGTTCGGCCGCCAGCCACATCGCCTTCTTGGGCACGCAACCGGCGTTGACGCAGGTACCGCCCAGCGCCCCGGGCTCGAACATCACCACCCGCGCGCCATGCCCGGCAGCCCGGAAGGCGGCCGCCAGGCCGCCGGAACCGCCGCCCAGCACGGCCACGTCGTAGTCGTAGCCGCCGTTCATGGCGCATGTCCGAGGTGGTGCTGCATGGGATTGCCGGCAGCCGGGCCGCCAGCGATCAGATCGGCCATCGGTGTTCGCCTCCATCGCTCGTCATGCAAACGAGCATGCATGTTCCGTCGCGACCCGGACGTGAGGACATGCAGTTCCCACCCTTGAAAGCGGCGCAGCGCTGTCCTGTCTCCTCTGCCGACGCGCCGCATGAAAAGGTCCTGCGCGCTACAGCCCGCGCGTGTGCCGCAGCGGTGGCAACCGCAGATAGGTCGCCGCCCGCCACAGCCATTCCATCGGCCCGAAGCGGAAATGCCGCAGCCACCGGGCGCTGGCCAGCACCTGCAGTCCGAACAGCGCCAGCGCGAAGGGCAGCTGCCAGACTCGCGGCAGCTGCTCGAACCATCCCAGTCCGTAGCCATAGAAGATGCCGGTGCACAGCAGCGACTGCGCCAGGTAGTTGGTCAACGCCATGCGCCCGGCCGGTGCCAGCCAGCGCAGGCGCTCGCCCGCGCGCAACACCCACGCCAGGTAGCCCAGGCACATCAGCACGTTGGCCAGCAATGCCAGCGAGAACGCCGAACTGCTGCGCAGGTCCAGCCGCGACGGGTCCATCCAGGGCGACAGCGCATGGCTGGCCAGCATCAATCCCAACCCGGCAGGCAGCGCCACGTAGCGCAGCCAGGCATACAGGCGGGGGAACTCGCCGGGACGCACGATCGCACCGCTGCGCACGAACCACGCTCCCAGCAGGAACATGCCGAAGATCGGCGGGCCGTTGACCAGCAGGGCCTGCATCATCGCCCCGAGATCGTGCAGCCGCTGAGCCGTGGCCTGGGCATAGCTGCCGGCCCCGAAGGCCTGCCGCTGGGCCTGGATCACCCGCTGCGCCGTCTCCGCGGACTGCGCCATCTGCTGCTGCCAGTGCGTGGCCGAGGCCGGATCGGCCTGCATCAGCGACCCCAGTGCGCCCATCGCCATCACCAGCGCCGGCGCGCACAGGTAGGCCGCCAGCGCCAGCCATGGCAGCCAGCGCCGCGGCGCCTCGCCGAATGCCGGCAGCATCAGCGACAGCAGCGCATAGGTGACCAGGATGTCGCCGGACCACACCAGCACCGCATGGCACAGGCCGATGGCCAGCAGCGCCAGGCTGCGGCGCAGGTACAACGCGCCGAAGCGCCGACCGGCGGCCTGCGCGCGCTGCATCATCACCGCGAAGCCCATGCCGAACAGCAACGAGAACAGGGTGTAGAACTTGCCCTGCACCAGGATGTACACCAGCGTGTCGGCCACCCGGTCGGCGCCGTGCCAGGCCGGGTCCACGCCGTTCAGCGCCTGGTTGAGCGGCCCGACGAAGCCCTCGATGTTCATCAGCAGGATGCCCAGCAACGCGAAGCCGCGCAGCACGTCGAGGGCAAGGATGCGATCGCCCGGGGCTATCGGCTGCAGGGGTTGGGCTGGCTTCATTCGGTTCGGCTTCCGGGGCAACGGCGGATTACATCATGGCCTTCGACGTCCGACGTGCCTGTCCGCAGGAAACGGGCCGCCGCCAGCGGCGAGCGCCGCCCGGGGGCGGGAACCAGGCACCGGCATGGAACCACCACGGAATGCGCCGCCGTCGATCCCGCCCCATCGGCCGCCCAAACGAACAACGGCCCGCTAGAAGGCGGGCCGTGCTGGAGATGCGGCAGGCAGCCGATCCTCAGTGGTGGTGACCACCCTCGCCGTGGACGTGGCCGTGCTCGATTTCCTCGGGCGAGGCCTCGCGCACGTCGACGATCTCGACGTCGAAGTGCAGGTCCTTGCCGGCCATGGGGTGGTTCAGGTCGACGTCGACCACGCTCATGCCGACCTTCTGCACGGTGACCGCGCGCGGCCCGAAGTTGGTCTGCAGCACCACCTGCTGGCCCGGCTGCAGCCGGGTGTTGCCGAAATGCTTCTTCGGCACGCGCTGGGTCATGCCCTCGCGGCGCTCGCCGTAGGCATCGGCCGCCGCCACGTCCACGCCGAAGCTGTCGCCGGCTTCCTTGTCCATCATCGCGTTCTCCAGGCCCGGGATGATGTTGCCGTGGCCGATCAGGATCGTCAGCGGATCGCGGTCCTTGGAGCTTTCGATCGGCTCCTGGCCGACCTCGGAGACGGTGTAGTGGAAGCGGACGACGCGGTCTTTCTCGATCTTCATGCGGGACTCTGTGCTGGTTCTGCGCGCGGCAGACGGGTGGGAGCGGCTTGTCCGCCGGTGGCGGGGCCGCCATGATGCGGCCGTCCGAATCGGCACATTATCCCGGCTCCATGCACAACAAGCCAGTTTCAAGCCCAATCCGGCCGCAGTGGCGCAGCATGCAGGCGTCCGCGACGCTACTCGCCTGCCTGCTGCTGTCCGCCTGCGGCCATGCCCCGGTCAAGAGCGCGGGCCCCGCCAGGCCGGCGCAAACCTGGCCCACCGTCGCCCCGAGCAACCCGGCCGCGGCCAATGCGGTGCTGATGCGGGCGCTGGGCCTGGTCGGCACCCCCTACCGCTTCGGCGGCAACACGCCGGAAAGCGGGTTCGACTGCAGCGGCCTGGTCGCCTACGTCTACCGCGACATGCTCGAGCTGAACCTGCCCCGCAGTTCGCGCGAACTGGCCCAGGTGCAGGGACCGCGCATCGATCCGCAGCGGCTGGCCGCCGGCGACCTGGTGTTCTTCGGCAGCCGCGGCAGCGTCAGCCACGTCGGCATCTACGTCGGCGAAGGGCGCTTCGTGCACGCGCCGAGCACCGGCGGTACCGTTCGCCTGGACTCGCTCGGCGGGCCGTACTGGCAGGACCACTACACCGGCGCCAAGCGGGTATTGCACTGAAATGGGCCTTGCGTCACACCGGATGTTACAAAAATTTAACTTTTTGTGAACATTCCCATCGCCTCTCCGGGGCACTATCGCGCATCGCTTTGTTTTTGTGAGATCCGCGTGACGATCGATGCACTGTCCTGCCGGGACGCGAAATCCACTCCGATCCGTAATTCCCTCCGCTTTCTCTGCAGCACCGTCCTCTGTCTCGCAGCGCTGCCCGCGCTGGCCCAGACCGCGGCCCCGGCCGCCGACAGCGACGCCGCCCCGGCAGGCACGCTCGCCGTTCCCGCCGCCGAAACCAAGACCGCACCGGCCTCGCGCAGCCGCACCGACGCCGCCGCGACGGCCACCCTGGCCGCCCTGCTGCCGTACCTGGCGGCCAACGACACCATTCCGCTGATGGACCGTTCGGCGATGTTCGCCGGCGATCTCAGCCGCCTGCTCGCGAATTACGACGTTTCCCAGGGTGCCGCCATCGCCGGCGAAGGCCGCCCCGCCGAGACCGGCAAGGTCCAGTCCATCCTGCGCGGTGCCATGGCGCTGCTGGGCACGCCCTACCGCTGGGGCGGCGAGGGTCCGGACGGCTTCGACTGCAGCGGTCTGGTCAACTACGTGTTCAAGTCCGCCCTGGGCATCGAGCTGCCGCGCGTCTCGCGCGAGATGGCGCGCAAGGACGATGCCGAGCTGATCAAGGATCGCGGCAAGCTGGCCGAAGGCGACCTGGTGTTCTTCGGCCGCAAGGGCCGCGTCAACCACGTCGGCATCTACGTCGGCGACGGCCGCTTCCTGCATGCGCCCAGTCGCGGCAAGGACGTGCGCGTAGACACGCTGACCAGCGGCTACTGGGGCGACTCGTTCATGCAGGCCCGCCGCGTGGCGCTGTAAGCGGCGACCGCATCCGTCTTGCGAAGCCGCTGGCGACAGCGGCTTTTTTCGTGCCCGTGGATCCTGGCCGACTGAGCGCATCGCGGCCCGGCTGGCAGGACAACCGCGATGGCCGGTGGCCGCCGCCGCTGTCGTTTCTTCTGTAAGTAAAGCGCCACCGGGATAAGGCCGGCTGGCGGCAGCGCCCGTCCCGTCGATGGGCGCGTCCCGGACGTGGAGCGGCACGAACCGGCTGGCTGACCCGATCAGCGCACCGCCTGCGCAGGTGTCGATGCAAGCACTCATGGCGGCGATACCCCTATTCCACAGGCGCTGCATCATCTGGTTCGGGCAGCCGACACGGCCGGAGCGCGAGATGCTGGCGGCAGCGGGATGGCACGTCCGCGAGGTCGCTCCGGGGCAGGCGGGCAGCGTCGGCCTGCGCGGCGACGACATCGTGGTCGGGATACTCGACCTGCGCCACGCGCCGGACGACGCGGCGCGCATCGAACACCTGCTCGACCAGCACCGTCACCTGCCGATCCTGGCCCTGGCCCCGGCCGGCACCGACGCGGACCCGCACCTGGAAAATCTCCTGCGGGGTTGCGCGCTCACCCTGCCCGCGCCGCTCGACGTACGCCACATGTGCAGCGTCCTGCACGACTACGAAGCGCAGCCGCCGGGCCACGGCAAGGACGACGAGGAACTGGTGGGAGACAGCCCGGCGATGCGCGCCTGCCAGGCCAACCTGCGCAAGTTCGCGCCGTTCGACCTGCCGGTGCTGATCACAGGCGAGACCGGTACCGGCAAGGAGGTGGCCGCGCGCACGCTGCACCGGCTGTCCGCGCGCTCGGCCAGACCGTTCCAGGCCATCAACTGCGGCGCGCTGCCGGCCGGGCTGGTGCAGTCGGAGTTGTTCGGCCATGAGCGCGGCGCGTTCACCGGCGCCAGCGCGCGGCGCCAGGGCCTGTTCGAGTCGGCGGCCGGCGGCACGGTGTTCCTCGACGAGATCGGCGACCTGCCCCTGGAGGCGCAGACCAACCTGTTGCGGGTGCTGCAGGAAGGCAGTGTCGAGCGCATCGGCAGCCACCAGCCGGTCAGGGTGGACGTGCGGGTGCTTGCGGCCACCCACGTGGACCTGGAACGGGCGGTGGAATCGGGCCGGTTCCGCCGCGACCTGTACTACCGGCTGGACGTGTTGCGCCTGCACATGCCGGCGCTGCGCGAGCGCGGCGAGGATATCGAGCTGCTGGCCCGGCACTTCCTGGAGCGCTTCCGCATCCGCCATGCCACCCGTGCACGCGGGTTCGACGCCACTGCCCGCCAGGCCATCGCCCGCTTCTCCTGGCCCGGCAACGTGCGCGAGCTGCTCAACCGGGTACAGCGCGCCGCGGTGATGGCCGAGAACGAACTGGTATCGGCCGCCGAACTGGAACTGCACGAGTCCGAGCCGGCCGACCCCGGCCGGTTCGGGCAGGCCCGTGCCCAGGCCGAGCGCGAGGCCCTGCAGCAATGCCTGCGATTGAGCGGCTTCAACGTCAGCGCCTGCGCACGACGCATGCAGGTGTCGCGGGTCACGGTGTACCGGCTGTGCCGCAAGCATGGGGTGGCGGTACGCGGGGAATGAAGCCCATGGGCTGACGTGCGATCCATGGTCGATGCGTGTCGCGTGGAAGGGCGGCCCCGGAAGGCTTGGCGCGGTGATGGCGTGCGTGGGTGGATGAAGAGGCATGGACCGCCTTCGGCGCACCCCCTTCCGCCTTCGGCACCTTCCCCCGCGGGCGGGGGAAGGGAACTGCAGGTTTTTCCGCGAGGGAAGCTCTGCGTGTCGCTTGGAAGGGCGCCCCGGAAGGACTGGCGCGGTGGTGGCGTGCATGGGGGATCAAGAGGCATGGGCGCCTTCGGCGCGCCCCCTTCCGCCTTCGGCACCTTCCCCCGCGGGCGGGGGAAGGGAGCTGCAGACCTTTCCGCGGGGGAAGCTCACAGCATGTACGGCACCTTGAATGCCAGGCTGAAATCCGGCGCATCGGGGGTCAGGCCGATGCCGAGCATGCTCACCAGCGTGGTGTTGGCGTTGAGCGCGTAGGTCACGCCCAGGTTGAGCGAGCCGGCATTGGCGTCGCTGCCGATCACCTTCGTCCACTGGCCGCCGCGATAGCGGGTGGAGGCGCGTGCGCTGAGCCGGTCGCTGAAGGAGATGCTCAGGCTGGTGCGCTCGTTGAACGCGAAGGCCACGCCCGCGCCGAAGTAGTAGGCATCGCCCAGCCGCACCTGGCCCGGGTTGGTCGTGTCCGGATTGCTGTCCAGGTCGTCGAAGCCGCGCTTGAACGCATGGGCGTAGCCGATGTTGGCGAACAGGATCGCCGGATCGGCGGTCTTGACCGCCGACAGGCCGACGCTGGCCTGCCATACGCCGTTGCCGGTCGGCTGGCGCGAGGGCACGGCGAAGCGGATGAACTGGTCCTCGTCGCGCTCGAGCACCTTCCAGTCCAGCCCGTAGGGCGCGCGGCCGGTGGGCGCGGTGACACCGAGCGTCAGCACCGTTTCCGGCCGGCGTCGGCCCTCGGGAAACAGCTTGTAGTTGCCGCTCAGGGTGACATCGCCCAGGCCGTCTCCATGCGTCTCCTCCTGTGCGATGGCCGCGGCCGAGCCACCGGCGCCGCCCTTCTGGTAGACCGTCTTGCGCCCCAGATAGGGCACGTCGAGGTTGAGCGTCAGGCGCGGGCTCAGGCCCCAGCGCGCGGCGAAGTTGTAGGTGAGCGAGTCGGACTCGACGTTCTCGATGGCGATGTTGCCCAGGAAGATCGCATCCAGCGCCAGGAAGCCGTTGAGGGTGAGCTGCTTGCGGTCGTAGCGGGCGTAGGTGAGGCTGTTCTCCAGGGTCAGGCGGCGGTTGAACAGCGCCGCCTGCTGCTGCTTGACGTCGTCCACGCTGCGCCGGCTTTCCTCGCGCGCCTGCTGCGCCTCGGCCGCGGTGCTGGCGTAGCCCTCCGATGACGGCGGGGAAGCCGGCGCGGCCGGTGCTGGCGCGGGCACGGCGCCGGTCCTGCCGGCCAGCCGTGCCTGCATCGCCTGCACCTGCATATCCAGCTCGCGCAGGCGGCGCACCTCCTGCGCATAGCTGGCCTTGAGCGCCTCCAACTGCGCGACCAGCG
Source organism: Pseudomonadota bacterium (assembly GCA_023425225.1). Classification (GTDB taxonomy): domain Bacteria; phylum Pseudomonadota; class Gammaproteobacteria; order Xanthomonadales; family Xanthomonadaceae; genus MMGLT7. The sequence goes on along the minus strand of JAFADB010000028.1, from coordinate 15,775 downwards.
CCCTGACGTCGGCGTCCTCGCCCGTGCCGGCCGGCTGCGCGGCTGCCGGCGCGGCAACGGCGGCCAGCACGATGGCTGCCGCCAGCTGGCGCAACCGCAACATCCTTTGCATGTCCCACCCCTCCCAGAGTGTGGTCACAGCCCGATCGGACCGATACCGCGCGACAGCGTGATGGCCTGGGCCACGTTCTGGCTCAACGGCATGCCGCCGTTGATCGACGATCGCAGCAGGTCGATCTGCAGGTGATTGCCGGCCCACTGGTCGTCGCCGGCCAGCTGGATGCCCTGGCCGACGCTGCCGGCGCCGATCCACTGCTCCACCCGGCCCTGCCCTTCCACCTGCAGCAGCAGGCGGGCGCCGCCCTGGTCGTAGGACACCTGCGCGCTGGCGCCGCTTGCCTGCTCGCTGGCCGAGCTTGCGCCACCGCCGGCCAGGGCCGGCGCCTGGCCCTGGCGCACGTCGAGCCTGGCCACGTTGCGCGCGCGGTTGCCGTCGCCGGCCACCTGCACGCTCTGCACCAGCCCGGCAACGTTGCGCAGGCCGGCTGCCTCGATGCCGCGCACACCCTCGCCCTGCGGCAACGGTGCATCGGCGGCGGTGATGCTGACGCTGGGGGTGAAGCTCACCCGCGGCGCTCCCTGCTGTCCGAAGTCCAGGCCGAGCGTCATCGCGCCCTGCAGCACCTGGCCATCGGCGGTGTGCCAGGTCGAGACCATGGTGACGCCGAACCAGGCCACGGCGTTGTCGCCGACCGTGTAGCGCCCGCGCATCTGGCCCAGTTCCTCGTCCGGGATCTCCTCCAGCCCGGCGCCGGGACGGACCTCGGCGGCCATGGCCGGCGCCAGCGGTGCCAGTCCCAGCGCCAGCAGCAGGAATCGGTGCGTGTTCATCGTGCCTCTCCTCAAAACAGGTCCGCGTGGGTGAAGCCGAAATCCACCAGTTCCGCATCGGTGATCGGCCCCTGCCGCGCATACAGCGCCCGTGCGCTGGGTCTGCCGCTGGGTTGCAGCAGCACGGTATTGCGATCGAAGTCGCTGCCGATGACGACGAACACCGCGCGCGAAGGCCATGCGGCGAGGAATTCGTCCAGGGGCAGGCTGCGGTTGCCCAGGATCGGGTCGGCCACCTCCACGTACTCGCCGACCACCTGCTTGAGCACCACGAAGTGGCGGAAGCCGCGCACGTCCATCAGCACAAGTCCGGGCACGCGCAGCGAGCGCAGCCGGTCGCCGTCGATGCGGTAGCCACGCCCGCGCATGCCCAGCGATTCGACGTAGCGCTTGATGTCCAGCAGCGAGAAACCGCGCTGTTGCACCAGCGACGGATCGGACACGCCCATCATGCCCTCGATCACCATCGCCTCGTCCGTCTCCAGGTGGTAGGCGTAGCGCAGGATGGTGGCCAGCGCGGCGGCACCGCAGCTGTAGTCGGTGTGCTGGCGCACGAGGTTGCGGTAGCGCGCCTCGTGCATGCTCTCCACCGGCCGGGTGTACAGCGCGCCATTGGGCAACACGCCGGCAAACCCCACCTCGCCGGCGACGGCGACGGGCATCGGCAGGCAGGCGCCCAGAAGCGACAGGAGCAGCAAGGCCTTCATCGTGGCATCCATGACGGTTGGAGGTGGGAGCCCCCGCCCAAGGGGCGAACGGAGGCTCCCGGGACCGGCCATTGGCGGATGGCCGGGTTCGGCTCGCCTTACTGGGTCTCGCCGCCACCGCCACCGCCGCCGGTGGACGGCTGCGCCACCGCCAGCGCCAGGCTGTTGGCCTGCAGGTTGCCGGTGCCGGCGGCCACGTTCACGCCGATGTTGCCCGAGGCGTTGGAGAACGCGCTGCCCGACAGCGAGGCGGTATTGGTGGCATCACGCACGATCCAGCGCGTGGTGGTCACGGTGCCGCTCAGGCTGGCGTACAGGTCGGCGATGCCCAGCTCGTAATAGCCCAGCTCGCCGTACTCCTGGCCCTCGTAGCTGCCCGACGCGTCGGTATCGAAGGCGATGCCGCCCACGCCCGGCCGGTACGGATTGGCCACCGCGCCCTGGGTGGCGTTGTCCCAGTCGCTGTGACCGACCTGGCTGCCGCCGGCATGGCTGTTGCCGGTCCAGTTGTCCGGATAGAAGTTGGTCTTCTGGTAGGCATTGCCGGTGCCGGAATAGCTGCCGGCGGTGGAGCCCTCGTAGTAGCCGGCACCGGCGGCCGCGGTGTAGCCCTGCACCCATCCGCCGAGGGAGACCTGGGTGGTGTCGCTCATCCGCTCGATCCTGCCGCTGTTCTCCACCAGGTTGCCGGTGGAGACCTGGTTGGAGCTGATCGAGGACTGCGCGTAGGCCGAGGTCGCCACCGAAGCGGCCAGCGCGTTCTTCTGCGCGTTGTTGTTGCCCGAGGCCACGTTCACGCCGATGTTGCCGGCGGCGTTGGCGAACGCATTGCCGGCCAGGCCCGCCGAATTGGTCACGCCCAGGTTGCCGGTGTAGTTGCCGGCGCCGAGCTGGTTGACGAACACCTCGGCGTCGGCCATGCCGAAGCTGAAGCTGGCGTCGGCCGCCGACAGCGCCGCGGCATTGTCCTGCGCGTTGTTGTCGCCGGCGGCGACGTTGAACTGCAGGTTGCCCGAGGCGTTGGCGCCGACGTCGCCATCGATGCCGGCACCATTGGTGACCATGTCGTTGTAGGCCTCGTTGGCGGTGATCGACTGGCGGTTGTCGATCACCGCGATGGCCGCCGAATCCAGGTCGATGTTGCCGCTGATGGTGGGATCGCCGCTGAAGCGGATGTCCGAGCTCAGGCGCAGGTCCTTCTCCAAGTTGACGTCCACGCCGTGGTTGTTCTTCTCCTTCTTCTCGTTGGCGCTGATCTCGCTGGTCTTCTGCACGTCCTCGTACACGGTCCGCTGCACATCCTCGCGCACGGTGTTGCTGTCGTAGCGCAGCCGCGCCTCGGCATCCAGGCGCAGGCGGGCCGAGGCATCCAGCGCCAGGTCCACGTCGGTATTGATGTTGGTGTTGGTATTCGTGTTGGTGTTGGTGACGGTGGTCTCGTAGTTGCGGGTATCGTCGATCGCCGTGGTCTGGCTGTAGTTGCGGACCACGTTGCTCACGTCGTCCTGCGCCGATGCCGCCAGGCTGGTGGTTGCCGCGGCGACGGCCATGGCGAGTGCGCTCCATTTCATGTTCGCTTTCATGCTGTTCCCTCTCTGGTCTGTCTGGGTGGTTGTCACGGCGTGGCCTGCACCGATATGCCGATCTGGTTGCTGGTGTGGTTGTCCGACCCCGCGATCTGATTGAGTTGCAACACGCCCTCGAACCCCCTCAGCGCCGTAGCCTCCACTGCGACACTGCGCGGGCCGCGCGGCCCGCCGGACGTTCGGGGAGGTTGCTCCCCTGCCGACGCGAAGGCGGCGGCCGGGGCCAGGCCCTCGTCCGCCACTTCGCGTATGCCCTGTGCGGCCAGCACCGCGCTCACGGTGTTCAGCTCGACATTGCGCGAGCCGCTGGCCTGGTTGATCGAAGCGATGCCGCCGGCGCCGCGCAGGGCATTGCCGCCGATGCTGGCCGACGCGCCGCGTACATCGTCCTGTGCGTGGCTGTCGTGCTGCCATTGCAGCGCCTGCGCGGAAGCGTCCGCGTGCCCGCCGGCGGCGATGCTGCGCAGGTTCGCCTGCAGGTTGAAATCACCCGCGGCCTGGTTGACCGCGATCGCGCCCTGGCTGCCGGCCAGCGCGTCGCCGTCGATGCGGCTGCTGGCCAGGTAGCCCAGCATGTCCGAATAGCTGCTCTGCGCCAGCGCCACCGGCGCGGCGGACGCGATCGACACCAGCAGCACCATGCGCAGGCGGACCATGTCAGTTCCCTGCTCCCGCGCCCTGGCCCAGCGGGAACTGCGCCAGCGCGCCGCGCACCTGGTCGCCGATGCCGCGGGTGGTCCCGCCCACCATGCCGGTCGGACCGCCGATGGCCTGGCCGAGGCGATCACCGGAAAGCGCGCCGTTGCCGCCGACCACCCGCCCCAGGGTGCCGTTGACGGCAGTGCCGGTGACGCGCTCCACGACGGTCTGCTGCCCCGCGCCCGGACCCACGGCCACGTTGGCGCCCAGTGCGGCGTAGTCGTCGTCGGACAGCTCATCCAGTCCGGTCGAGGTGCCCAGGGCGCCGGCCAGCTCGCGCTGCGGCGAGGGATCGGCGATCAGCGCCATGCCCGGCGGTGCCGGCCGATAGGCCGGGCGCGTCGAGACATCGCGCAGCAGCACCATCTCACCGGGACGCGGTTGCACGCCCTGCCGCGCACCGGAGGCCAGCGCGCCCGCCGGCACCAGGATGACCAGCAGGATCAACGCGGTGCCGCGTTGCAGTTGCTGCTTGCTGTCCATGGCCACTCCCTCGCTGCGTATGCGACGGAGACGGCAGCAGCTATCGTGCCATCATTCTTTTCCCTTGAAAATCAAACGGTTGACCAAACGCCGGAGCGCGGCGATGCAGAATTCTTGTAACACCCCGCTTGCAGCCACCGCACCGGCAACGGCGACGGGGACAGGCAAACCCAGGCGGCGCGGGCCTCGCGCCGGGCCGCAGGGGTGTTACAGGCGGGTGTGACACCTGTAACAGCCATGACGGCAAACGGCCGACACCCATGGGTGCCGGCCGTCGTCGTGGCGATGCGCTGGCAGCGGCGGATCAGCGGCTGCGCGATTCGAACTCGCCGAAGGGCTTGAGCTGACCGGACACCGCGTTGCCGTCGCCGACCACGATCACCGACAGCTGCGCCGGGTCGTAGTACTTGCCGGCCACCTCCTGCACCTGTTCAGCGCTGACCGCGCGCACCCTGGGCACGTACTCGCCCAGGAACTCGGCCGGCAGCCCCACCAGCCAGTTGCGCGCCAGCGTCGCCGCCACCGCACCCTGCATCTGGTTGGAGATCAGGTAGCCGCCGGCGACGTAGCGCTTGGTCGAATCCAGTTCCTGGCCCGGCACCGGCTCGCTGCCGAGGCGGCGGAACTCGCGGAAGAACTCCTCCAGCGCCGCGCCGGTCACCTCGTTGCGCACGTCGGCCTGGGCGACGATGCTGCCGCCCACCCGCGCCGCGTCCAGCCCGGCACGGGCGCCGTAGGTGTAGCCCTTGTCCTCGCGCAGGTTCTGGTTCAACCGGCTGCTGATGCCGCTGCCGAGCACGGTGCTGGCCAGTTGCAGCGGCACGTAGTCGGCATCGTCGGCGGCAATCGCCGGACGGCCGATGCGGAAGGTCGACTGCACGCTGCCGTCGCGCTGCAGGATCGCCCGCTGCGGCGTGGCCTCGCGCGGAGCCGGCGGCGGATCCTGCGACTCGGCCCCTTCCGGGCGCCAGTCGCCGAAGGCGCGCTCGGCCAGTGCGAACGCCTGCGCCGGGGCGATGCGGCCGGCGATCACCAGCAGCATGTGCTCGGGGTGGAAGCGGCGCGCGTGCTCGGCCTTGAGCGCCTCGGGGGTGAGCGCGGGAATGGTGGCCTCGGCCAGCTGCGTCCGCGCGTACGGATGGTCGCCATAGATGGCCGCCAGCAGCGCGCGCGAGGCACGGAACGCCGGCTGCGCCTCGGCCGCCTTCAATCCCTGCTCGGCGTTGGCCTGGGCCAGCTTGACCTCGCTGTCCGGGAACGCCGGGCTGCGCGCCACCTCGGCCAGCAGCGACAGCATCGGCGCGGCGTGCGAGGTCAGCGCATCGGCGGCCAGGCTGATGCCGTCGTTGCTGGCGCGCGCGCCGATGCTGCCGCCCATGCCCTGGGCGGCTTCGGCGATCGCGCGCGAATCGCGCTGCTGGGTGCCCTCGGTCAACAGCCCGGCCAGCAGCGAGGCGAAGCCCGGGGTGGCGGCGGCATCGGCGGCCAGGCCGGCGTCGCGCACCGCCAGCACGTAGTCCACGCGGGGGATGCCGTCGCGCGGCACCACCCAGACCTCCAGGCCGTTGGCCAGGGTCTTCTTCTGGATGTCGGGCACCGGCAGCGGCTTGTCGGCGGCATAGCCGGGCAGCCCGGCCGGCAGCGGCGCGGCCGCCAGCGCGGTTCCGTGGGCGGCGGCGACCGCCAGTGCGAACGCGGTGCGGGCGAAGAGGTGCTTCATGCGCATGGTCGTTCTCCTCAGGGCTGCGCGGCGGGCGTGGCGGGGGCGGCCGGCAGCGCCACCGGCTTGCGGTCGATGACGGTGCGGTTGGCGTCGGTCAGGTAGGTGCGGGCCACGCGCTGCAGGTCGGCCGAGCTCACGCCCTGGATCCAGCCGGGAATGCGGTTGGCCACGCCGGCGTCGCCCCACAGCGCCTGCAGCTTGGCTAGGGTGTCGGCGCGATCGAGGAACATCTCCAGGCCGTTGTACCACTCGGCCAGCAGCTGGGTCTTGACCCGTGCCAGCGTGGCATCGTCCACCCCGTCGCGGGCGACCTTGGCGATCTCCTCGTCCATCGCCGCCAGCAGCGCGTCGGCGCTGGCGTTGGGCTTGTACAGCGCGAATACGGTGAACAGCGTCGGGCCGTCGTACTCCCAGGCGCTGGTCAGCCCGTACAGCGACTCGACGTTGAGCGCCAGCTCGCGGCCCTTGACCAGCCCCTGGTAGAAGCGCGAGGCGTCGCCGCCGGCCAGCAGCGCGCCGAGCACCGCCATCGGCGCCTGGTCGCGGCTGCCGCGCTCGGGCATCTTCCACGCCGCGGCGATGGCCGGCACCTGCGCCAGCGCATCGCTCTGCTCGATGCGCTTCTCCTGCGTGTTCAGGCCCTCGGCATGGTCCGGCCGCGGCGGCGTGGGCCGCGCCGGGATGTCGCCGAAGTACTTCTGCGCCAGCGCGAAGCCCTGCGCCGGCGTCACGTCGCCGGCGATCGCCAGCACCGCGTTGTTGGGGCCGTAGAAGTCGCGATGGAAGCCGCGCACGTCGTCCAGGCTGGCGTTCTCCAGGTCCTCGAAGCTGCCGTAGCCGTCGTGGTTGTTCTCCCACTTCTGGAAGGCGTACTGGTTGATGTCCAGCCAGTAGAAGGCGCCGTAGGGCTGGTTCTTGACGTTGTTGCGGATCTCCTCCTTGACCACGTCCTGCTGGTTCTTCAGCGTGGCCGGGTTGAAGTCCAGCGTCTTCATGCGGTCGGCCTCCAGCCACAGCATCGGCTCCAGCGCCGACACCGGCGCGGTCTCGATGTAGTTGGTGAAGTCCGGGCGGGTGGAACCGTTGTTGCGCCCGCCGCCGCCGGTGATGACGCTGTCGAACACGCCCTTCTTCGCCTCCGGCGTGCCCTGGAACATCAGGTGCTCGAACAGGTGGGCGAAGCCGGTGCGGTTGCGCGGCTCCAGCCGCATGCCCACCCGGTACACCACGCTGATGCCGACCACCGGCGCGCTGTGGTCCTCGGACACGACCACGGTCAGGCCGTTGTCGAGCTTCTTGACCGCCACCGGGACCTTCCACCGGTCGGGCGTGGCGGCCGACGCGCCCGCCGCCACGAACAGGACCGCCAGCAGCAGCCCTACACGTCGAAATCGCATGGTCTCCTCCATGAGGATGGTTGGGATGCCGGCACGCTACCGCGGCCGCGGCCACCGCGCCATCGCCCGTTGGTCACGGGTACCGCCGGACTTGGCCGCGGCCGGCGCCTGCATCGACAATCACCGGCACGCCACCCCGGATCCCGCCATGACCCGTCTCCGCTCAGTGCTTGCCGCCGCCCTGCTCTCCAGCCTGCTGCCGGGCGCCGCCACTGCCCAGCCGCCGTTGCCGCAGCTGCAGGCCTACCGGGTCGACGAGGCCTGGCTGCAGCCGGTGGCACCGGTGCAGGTCGCCGACCACGTCTGGCAGGTCGGCACCGCGCGGCTGACCGCGCTGCTGGTGAAGACCCCGGCCGGCGCGGTGCTGATCGACGGCGGCATGCCGCAGGCCGCCGACCTGCTGCTGGCCAACCTGCGCACGCTGGGCGTGGCACCGCAGGACGTGCGGCTGATCCTGCACAGCCACGCCCACGCCGACCACGCCGGCCCGCTGGCGGCGATCAAGCGCGCCACCGGCGCGGTGCTGGTGAGCAACGCCGAGTCGGCCGCGCTGCTGGCCCGCGGCGGCAGCGACGACATCGCCTACGGCGACGAGCTGCTGTATCCGCCGGTGCAGGCCGACCGGCTGGTGCTGGACGGGGAGACGGTGTCACTGGGCGGGTTCGATTTCACCGTGCACTTCGTGCCCGGCCACACGCCCGGCAGCATGGCCTGGACCTGGCGCGACACTCGCGACGGCAAGCCGTTGACCGTGGCCTACGTGGACAGCCTCAGCGCGCCGGGCTACCAACTGCTGGGCAATCCAAGGCGGCCGCGCATCGTCGAGGACTACCGCGCCAGCTTCGAGCGGGTGCGCAAGCTTCCCTGCGACCTGCTGCTCGTGCCGCACGCAGAGGCCGGCGGCTGGGACTACGCCGACGCGGCCCGGCCGCACCCACGCCCGCTGACCTGCAAGGCCTATGCCGACGCGGCGCAGCGCAACTTCGAGCGGCAGCTGCAGGAGCAGCGCAGCGGCAAGCCCGCCGGCTGAGCGGACCCACCGGCTGGGCAGGCCGGGCCGCTCAGCGCGACTCGGCCGGGCTGTCGTGGTCCAGGCCGACGTTGCTCGATGCCGCCTCGTAGACCTGGCGGTCCAGCAGCCCGGTCTCCTTGGCCACCAGCACCGGCACCAGCATCTGCCCCGTCACATTCGTCATGGTGCGCATCATGTCGAGGATGCGGTCGATCGCGTACAGGTAGCCGATGACCTCCAGCGGCAGGTTGGCCGCGCTCAGCACCACCGTGGCCATCACCACCGCGGTGCCGGGCACGCCGGCGGTGCCGAAGCTGCCCAGCACCGAGGCGATCAGCACGATGAAATACTGGTCGGCGGTCAGCGGCACACCGGTGTACTGGGCGATGAACACCGCGCACAACGCCGGGTAGATGGCCCCGCAGCCGTCCATCTTGATGCTCGCGCCCAGCGGCACCGCGAACGACGCGTAGTCCTTGTTGACGCCCAGGTTGTGGGTGATCGAACGCATCGCCACCGGCATGGCGGCAAAGCTCGACGAGGTCACGAACGCCACCTGCATGCCCGGCGCGGCGCCGCGGAAGAACTTCCACGGGTTGAGCCCGTGCGCCAGCAGCAGGCTGCCGTACACCACCACGATCTGGATGGCGCAGGCGATGTACAGCGCGATGACGAAGTTGCCCAGCGGCAGCAGCTTGCCGAAACCGTAGGAACCCACCAGCCCGGCGATCAGGCCGAAGGTGCCGATCGGGGTCACCTCCAGCACGAAGCGGGTGACCTGGATCATGATGTCGCTCATCTGCCCGACCAGCTGGCGCGCGCCGGCCACCTTGTCGCCGAGCTTGACCATGGCAAAGCCCAGCAGTCCGGCGAAGAAGATCACCGGCAGGATCGAGCCGCGCCCGGCCGCCAGCACCGTCTCGCCGGCGGCGTTGACGCGGGTGCCGATGCCGGCCAGGGCGTAGAACACGTTGGCCGGCACCACGTCCAGCAGCACCTGTACCGGGCTGGGCACGTCGCGCGGCTTCCAGTTCGGGTCGGTGGCCAGCTGCAGGCCGCCGCTGCCCGGCTGCATCACCGCACCCACGGCCAGGCCCACCGCCACCGCCAGCGCGGCGGTGATCACGAACCACAGGAAGGTGCGACCGCCCAGCGCGGCCACCGACTTCTGCCCGTGCAGCGCCGAGATCGCGTTGATCACCGCGAAGAACACCAGCGGGATGGCGATCATCTTGATCAGCGTGACGTACAGCTCGCCGAGCGGGCCGAACCAGGTCTGCGCGGCGGGCCCCAGCAGCCAGCCGGCCAGTGCGCCGAGCACGAAGCCGGCCACCACGCGTTGCCAGAACGGGATCCGGAACCAGGCCGAGACCAGCTTCATGGGCAATTCCTGACGTTCTCGGGGGGAGAGACGAGGCACCATAGCCCAAGCCATCGACCCATGCGCCGTCATGCCGGAAAATCAGCGTGTCATCGATGTGCCTTTTCCGCGGCGTCATAATGCGCCGCTTCCGTCCAGAGGGATCCCGATCGCCATGCCCCACTTGCGCGTCCTCGCCGCCGCCACCCTGTCCACCCTGCTGCTGGGCGCCTGCGCCTCCGGCGCACCGCGCCCCGCCACGGCCACCACGGTCGACGTGCCCGCCGTGGCCCATCCGCAAGGCGAGACGCCCGCCTGGTGGTACCGCAGCGGTGCCGCCAGCGCCGCCGCCAACGGCGCCATGGCCGGCAAGGCGAAGAACGTGATCCTGTTCCTCGGCGACGGCATGAGCCTGACCACGGTCGCCGCCGCGCGCATCCTCGAAGGCCAGCGCAAGGGCGGCCCGGGCGAGGAGAACCTGCTGTCGTGGGAGCACTTCCCGGCCACCGCCTTCAGCAAGACCTACAACACCGACTCGCAGACCCCGGACTCGGCCGGCACCATGACCGCCATCGCCACCGGCGTGAAGACCCACATGGGCGCGATCGGCGTGTCCGCCGGCCACCGCGACGACTGCGCCGACAGCCTCGACAAGGGCCTGTTGAGCTGGCTGCAGCTGGCCGACAGCGCCGGCATGGCCACCGGCATCGTCACCACCACGCGCCTGACCCACGCCACCCCGGCCGCCACCTACGCGCACTCGCCGGACCGCAATTGGGAAAACGACGCCGACCTGCCCGAGCAGGCCAAGGCCGCCGGCTGCCGCGACATCGCCCAGCAGTTGCTGTCCAGCGCGCGCTTCGGACGCGGCCCGCTGGTGGTGCTGGGCGGCGGCCGTCGCGAATTCACCACCGTGGAAGAGCGCGATCCCGAGTACGACGACAAGGTCGGCCAGCGCCTGGACGGGCGCAACCTGGTCGCCGAATGGCAGCAGGCGCATCCGCAGGGCGCCTACGTCTGGAACACCGCGCAGCTGCGCGCCGCCGCCGGCGCGCCGGCCGTGCTGGGCCTGTTCGAACCCGACCACATGCAGTTCGAGCACGACCGCGACAAGGGCGAGCACGGCGAACCCAGCCTGGCCGAGCTGACCCGCACCGCGATCGCCAACCTGTCGCGCGATCCCAACGGCTTCGTGATGCTGGTCGAGGGCGGCCGCATCGACCACGCCAACCACTACGGCAACGCCTACCGGGCGCTGGACGAGACCGTGTCGCTGTCCGACGCGGTGCGCGCGGCGGTGGAGACGGCGCCGGCCGACACCCTGATCCTGGTCACCGCCGACCACTCGCACGTGCTCAACTTCATGGGCTATCCGGTGCGCGGCAACCCGATCCTGGGCAAGGTGCGCGGCACCGGCGGCGAGGACGGCGACCGCGCCCAGTACGCCCGCGACCTCGGCGGCCAGACCTACACCACGCTCAGCTACGCCAACGGCCCCGGCTACACCGGCGCCAGCAACGTGCAGCCGGCCGGTCCCAAGAAGTTCATCCACGAGCCCAGCAGCGTCGAACCGGCGGTCGGCCGCCCCGACCTGACCCACGTCGACACCGAGCATCCGGACTACCTGCAGGAATCCCTGGTGCCGATGAAGTCCGAGAGCCACGGTGGCGAGGACGTCGGCATCTGGGCCATCGGTCCCGGCAGCGAGGCGGTGCGCGGCACGCTGGAACAGAACGCCATCTACCACGTCATCGTCCAGGCCACCCCGCGCCTGCGCCAGCGCCTGTGCCAGGCCGGCACCTGCAACGCCGACGGCGTGCCGGTCGAGCTGCCGCGGCCGGCCGATTTCGAGGCCGCGCGTCCCTGACGCCCGGCCCGTCCGGTTACCATCGCCCCACCGGCGATGGGCCGGACAAGGGAAAAGCAAGGATGATCATCAAGAAGTTCGACGTTATCTCGGTCGGCAAGATCAGCGGCGTCATCGCCGCGGCCTTCGGCCTGCTGATCGGCCTGTTCATGTTCCTGTTCGGCGGCCTGCTGGGCGGGCTGATCGGCCATCAGAACGGCGGCGGCGGCGGCCTGGTCGCCTTCGGCGGCGGCCTGGTCGGGCTGATCGTGTTCCCGATCCTGTACGGGATCTTCGGCTTCATCGGCGGCCTGATCCAGGCGCTGATCTACAACCTCGCGGCCGGCGTCATCGGCGGCGTGCGGGTGGAAGTGGAATGAACCGGCCCACCGCCACGTCGCAGCCGCCGGCTGCAGCGTGGCGGTGCCGCCCGCTGCGGCAAGAGGCCTGCGTGCGGCCGGACCGATGACCGCCGATCCGTCCGTTTTCCCGGTGGTCCAGGCACTGGCACCGTCCCCGGGACCGGTGCTGGTCGCCTTCAGCGGCGGCCTGGATTCCACGGTGCTGCTGCATGCGCTGGCCAGTTCGGCGACCCAGCGCGACCAGGGGCTGCGCGCCATCCATGTCCACCACGGGCTGCTGCCTGGCTCCGAGCGCTGGACCGAGCACTGCATCCAGGCATGCGCGCGATGGGGCATCGCACTGGAGACACGCAGCGTGCAGGTGCCGAGTGACAGCGGCCTGGGCGTGGAAGGTGCGGCCCGCCAGGCCCGACGCCGCGCCTTCGCCGAAACGCTTCGCCCGGGCGAGTGGCTGGCACTGGCCCACCATCGCGACGACCAGGCCGAAACCTTCCTGCTGCGCGCACTGCGTGCGTCCGGACCCGACGGACTGGGGGCGATGCGCCCTCAAAGCGCCTTCGCCGCCGGCACGTTGTGGCGGCCATTGCTGGAGCTGCCGCGCGCGACGCTGCAGGCGTATGCCGAGCAGCACGGCCTGGACTGGATCGAGGATCCCAGCAACGCCGACGACCGCTTCGACCGCAACTTCCTGCGCCGACACGTGCTCCCCCTGCTGCGCGGGCGCTGGCCGCACGCCGATGCCGCGCTGGCCGGCAGTGCGCGCCTGTGCGCCGAGGCGGCCGAACTGCTGGACGACGACGACACCGCCCTGCTGCAGGGCGCACTGCGTGCCGACGGAACCCTGCAGGTGGAACCGCTGGCCGGGCTGCCGGCCACCCGGCGGGCGCGGCTGCTGCGGCGTTGGGTGCAGGCACGTTGCGCCCCGCCGCTGCCGGCCCGTGGCGTGGAGGCGCTGGAGCGGCTGCTGGTCAGCGCACCGGAGGATGCAGGGGCCGCCTTCCGCTGGCGCGACCGCGAGGTACGCCGCTGGCGCGATGCGCTGCACTTGCTGGTGCTGCCGCTGCCAGAACTGCCGCCGCACTGGCAGGCCGAATGGGATGGCAAGGCGCCGCTCGCGCTTCCCGGCGGCGCCGGCCTGTGGCTGGAAGGCGCCGAGGACGGGTTTGGCCGCGTGCTGCAGGTCCGTCCGCGCCGCGGCGGCGAACGCATCGTGCTGCCCGGCCGCGAGCATTCGCATGCGCTCAAGCACGTGCTGCAGGATGCCGGCATCGCGCCATGGCAGCGGCCGGCGCTGCCGCTGCTGTACGAAGGCCAACGGCTGCTGGCAGCCGGCGATCGTATCCTCGCCGCGCCGTTCGCACGCTGGCTGCACGAACGCGGCGCCCGGCTGCGCTGGCGCGCGCCGAATTGACCCCCATCGCCCGCGCCCGCACACTTCCCCGATGGCAAAGAAGTCCCCCAGCGAAGAATCCCCGGTGGCCCGCTTCGAGCAGTCGCTCGAGGAGTTGGAGCACCTGGTGGAAAAGATGGAAACCGGCGACCTGACCCTGGAACAGTCGCTGGCCGCCTACGAGCGTGGCGTCGGCCTGTACCGGCAGTGCCAGGGCGCACTGGAGCAGGCCGAACTGCGCGTGCGCCTGCTCAGCGATCCGGCCCAGCCCGAGACCGCCGAACCCTTCGACCCTCCCGTCGATGGCGGCTGACACGCGCCTGGCGCAGTGGCGCGAGCGCATCGAGATCCGCCTGTCCGACTGCCTGCCTTCGCCGGCGCGCGTCCCGCATCGGCTGCACGAGGCGATGCGCTACGCCACCCTCGGCGGCGGCAAGCGCATGCGCGCACTGCTGGTCTACGCCACGGGCGACCTGTTCGGGGCCGATCCCGCCCTGCTCGACGCCCCGGCGGCCGCGGTGGAACTGGTGCACGCCTATTCGCTGGTGCACGACGACCTGCCGGCGATGGACGACGACGAGCTGCGCCGCGGCCAGCCGACCGTGCACGTGGCCTTCGACGAGGCCACCGCCATCCTGGTCGGCGACGCCCTGCAGACGCGCGCCTTCGAACTGCTGTCCGAGGCCCCGGCGCCGGCCGCGCTGCGCGTGGCCTGGCTGCAGGCACTGGCCCATGCATCCGGCAGCATGGGCATGTGCGGCGGCCAGGCCATGGACATCGACGCCACCGGCAGCATGCTGTCGCTGGCACAGCTCGAACAGATGCACGCGCTCAAGACCGGCGCGCTGATCCGTGCCGCCGTGCGCCTGGGCGCGCTGGCCGGCGACGCGCCGCAGGCGGACCTGGAGCGGCTGGACGGTTTTGCCGCCGCGCTGGGTCTGGCCTTCCAGGTCCGCGACGACATCCTCGACGTGGAAGCCAGTTCCGCGCAGCTGGGCAAGACCGCCGGCAAGGATGCGGTACAGCACAAGTCCACCTATCCGGCGCTGCTCGGCCTGGACGGCGGCCGTGCCAAGCTCGACGAGCTGGCACAGGCGATGCGCCAGGCGCTGCAGCCCGACGACGAGCGTGCCGATCCGTTGCGTGCGCTGGCCGAAATGACGGTGCAGCGCAGCCACTGAACGCGGGCGGCGATTGCCGCCGCGATGAAACAAGAAAGGCCCCATGACGGGGCCTTTCTGCTTTCCCGGACGAGCGGCCTCTTACTTGACCAGTCGCAGCGTGAACGGATAGCGGTAGGCCACGCCTTCGTTGGCCTTGATCGTGGCGACGATGGTCAGCACCAGCCAGGCGATGCCCAACACGATGGCGATCGGCAAGGTGATGATCACGCCGATGCCGAAGGTGATCATCGTCAGCAGGAACAGCGCCACGCCCACGATCAGCAGGGTGATGTTGAAGTTCAGCGCCTCCTTGGCCTGGTCCTCGACAAACGGCATGGTGTCCTTCTTGATCAGCCAGATCACCAGCGGTCCGACGATGTTGCCCACCCCGCCGGTGAACAGGCCGGTCAGCGCCGAAAGGTGCGCGAACAGCGCCCACTGTCGCTCCTCGGCGTTCGGAGCCAGGCCGGTGGGCGGTGGTGGCGGTGTGGTGTAGCTCTCGAAATCGCTCATCTGCGGACTCCTTTCTGGTTTGTGGGACTTGCAGGCACTTTGGCAGCCTGCGGGGCCATGTCAACCTGACTGACGACAGGGGGCCGAACGCCGGTTGCCGGCGGTACCGGCCACCGCCGGACCGCGCGTGAGGGTGCCCACTGCCCTTCCGGGCGGACGCATCGCCAGGCAGTCAGGCCAGGCTGGAATGGACGGCAGTACCGCAGGCTCACCAGCCGGACTCCAGGCGCTTCCATTGCAGATGACGGCAGCGCTTCCAAACACCGGTCGGCGCGGGGCAACGCTTGCGGCATGCCGCAAGCGGCGCTACTGCTCGCCCGCCACCGTCATCCGGCCGATCAGGATGGAGCCCACGCTCACATGCGAGCGCCGGTCCACGTCGCTGCCCACCGCCTCGATGCCGGCGAACATCTGCTTCAGGTTGCCGGCGATGGTGATGCCGTCCACCGGCCAGGCGATGGCCCCGTTCTCGATCCAGAAACCGGCCGCACCGCGCGAGTAGTCGCCAGTCACGCCGTTGACGCCCTGCCCCATCAGTTCGGTGACCAGCAGGCCGCGGCCGATGCCGGACACCAGCTCGGCCTGGTCGCCGGCATTGGGCTTGACGATCAGGTTGTGCACGCCGCCCGCATTGGCGGTGGTG
>JAFADB010000142.1 GCA_023425225.1 Pseudomonadota bacterium | reverse complement strand
GTGGTGTAGGCCAGCGAGCCGGCGGCCTGGAACAGGCGGTCGTCGAGGAAGCGCTCCCACACGAAGCGGCCGAAGCTGGCGGCGCGGTGGCGGTCGCGCACGCGATGCAGCAGGTTTTGCGACCAGTCCGGCAGCTTCATCGGGCAAGCGTACCCGATGCGCCGTCGCCCCCGCATCGCCGATACTGGCGCCCTCTTCACGAATGGACCGGAGCGATGGCGGAGATCCTGGTGCTGTACTACAGCCGCGGCGGCTCGGTGGCGCGGCTGGCGCGGCACATCGCCCGCGGCATCGGCGAGGTGGACGGCATGCAGGCGCGGCTGCGCACGGTGCCGCCGGTGGCCCCGGTCACCCAGACCGCGCTGCCGCCGGTACCGGAGGAAGGCGCCCCGTTCGTGCAGGCGCAGGACCTGGCCGAATGCGCCGGCCTGCTGCTGGGCAGCCCCACCCGCTTCGGCAACATGGCCGCGCCGCTGAAATACTTCATCGACACCCTGGGCGCGGACTGGGCCAGCGGCACGCTGGTCGGCAAGCCGGCGGCGGTGTTCACCTCCACCGCCTCGATGCACGGCGGGCAGGAATCCACCCTGCTGTCGATGCAGCTGCCGCTGCTGCACCACGGCTGCCTGCTGGTGGGCATCCCCTTCACCGAACCCGCGCTCAGCCACACCCGCGGCGGCGGCACGCCGTACGGCGCCAGCCATGTCGCCGGCACCGACGACGACCCGCAACCCAGCGACGAGGAGGCACTGCTGGCGCGGGCGCTGGGACGGCGCGTGGCCGACGTCGCGCGGCGGCTGGCGGGCTGATGCCGGCGCGCGCCGCCCATGCCGTGCTGGCCACCGCGCTGGCGGCGCTGTGCGCGCTCTACGTGGCCTGGTTCCACGACGACCGCCACCGCGTCGCCGCGCTGCTGGTGTTCGCGCTGCCGCCGCTGCTGATGCTGGCCGCAGTGCTGGCGCGGCGGCCGAGCGCGCGGTTCTGGTCGGGCGTGCTGGCGCTGCTGTGGTTCAGCCACGGGATGATGAGCGCGTGGAGCCACCCGCACTTAGCGGGCTACGCCTGGGCGGCGATCGTGCTGGCGCTGCTGGTGATCGCCGCGGCCAGCGCGCCGGGCCTGCAGGCACGCTTCGGCGCGCGGCGGCGCAAACGCGACTGAGCGCGGCGCCGCTCCCGCACCCGCCTTCCCCGGCATGCGACTTATCATGTGCCCCCGGCGCGCGGCGGTCGCGCGCGCCCTGCAACCAGGACCGAGGCAATGGAAGAACTCCTGATCGTCACCACCGGTGGCACGATCGACAAGATCTACTTCGACGACAAGTCCGACTACCAGATCGGCGACCCGCAGATCGGCCTGATCCTGCGCGAGCTGGGCGTGACCTTCCGTTTCAGCGTCATCCCGATCCTGCGCAAGGATTCGCTGCACATCACCGACGCCGACCGCGAGCTGATCCGCGCCACCATCGCCGCGCAGCCGTCGAAGTACGTGCTGGTCACCCATGGCACCGACAGCATGGTCGCCACCGGCAAGGTGCTGAAGTCGATTCCGGACAAGACCATCGTGCTGACCGGCGCGCTGAACCCGGCACGCTTCCGCGGCTCGGATGCCGAGTTCAACATCGGCTGCGCGGTGGGCGCGGTGCAGTCGCTGCCGCCGGGCGTGTACATCGCCATGAACGGGCGCATCTGGGACCCGGACAAGGTCCGCAAGAACGTGGCCGCCAACCGGTTCGAGACGGCGGCGTAACCCCATGTCAAAGGCCACTCCCGCCACCCGTGCACTCGACCAGGCCGGGGCCGAGTTCGAGCTGCTGTCCTACGACTACGCCGGCGACGCCGACCACAAGGGCCTGCAGGCGGCGCAGGCGCTGGGCGAGCCGCCCGGACAGGTGCTCAAGACGCTGCTGGCCTACGTCGACGGCAAGCCGGTGTGCGTGGTGGTGCCGTCCGACCACGAGATCGCGATGAAGAAGCTGGCCGCCGCCTTCCACGGCAAGTCGGCGCAGATGATGCCGCCGGCCGAGGCCGAGCGTTCCAGCGGCTACCACGTCGGCGGCATCAGCCCGCTGGGCCAGCGCAAGCGCCTGCCCACGGTAATCGAGGCGGGCGTTGCCGCGCATCCGTATGTGCTGGTCAATGCCGGACAGCGCGGACTGCTGGCGAAACTGGCGCCGCAGGCGCTGGTCGCCGCCACCGCTGCCACGCTGGCGGCGGTCACGACCTGAGGCCGCCGTTCGCGGCGATGAGTGCATGGCGCGGTTTCCGGATCGGGGATTCACGCAATGGTCGCTGCCGCGCAGGGCCGTCTCATCACATCTGAAGATCCTCGAATCCCCCTTCCCCCGCAAGCGGGAGAAGGGAGGTTGCCTGCTGTCGGTTTGTGATCCGGCTTGTAATGAAGCGACGGCCCTGCGCGGCAGCGACCATTGCGTGAATCGGGGCTCCGGATGCCGACCCTACCGCTGCGGCCGGCAATTGCCCGGTACGGCGACTTTCCCGAAGCAGTCCCGCCGCGCCCGCTCGGCGCGGGCGCGGTGGGAACCAGGCCTCCTCAGTAGGTCGCCACCAGGCTGACGCCGGAGAAGGTGCTGTAGGCCTTGACCCGTACGTACCAGGTGCCGGCGACCGGCGCGTTGAACGTGCAGGTCTCGGTGTTGCCGGTCAGGTACGGACGGCAGGCATAGCTGCTGTCGGTCGGGGCGCTGCCCTGGCGCACGTACAGGTCGGCATCGCCGCTGCCACCGCTGATCTTCACCGTCAGCGTGCTCCTGCCCGCGGGCACGGCGATGGTGTAGTTCAACGAGGTGCCGGTGCTGGCCGCCAGCCCGGTCTTGGGCACGCCCGAGGTCAGCGTGGTGCCGGTGTCACCACCGCCACCGCCGCCGCCTCCGATCGCCGCGGCCACCGCCGCTCCGGCATTGACGATGCCCGCGCCGCAACCGCCGCTGCAGCTGCCCGGCAGCGGGCTGGCGGTATTCTTGAGCAGGGTTTCAAGCGCTGCCGGGGTCAGCGGTGTCGAGGCCACCGACTGCACCAGCGCGGCCACGCCGGCCACGTGCGGCGCCGCCATCGAGGTGCCGTTGTAGGACGCATAGCTGGCGCTGGCCGGCACCGTGGTACCGGTGTTGAGCGTGGAAAGGATGCTCTGGCCCGGCGCGGAGACGTCGATGCCAGTACCGTAGTTGGAGAAGCTGGCCCGGGCCCCGGCCGAGGTGGTCGCAGCCACCGCGATCACGTTGGCGCAGTTTGCCGGCACCGCGCTGGAGACGTTGGCATTGCTGTTGCCAGCCGCCACCACCACGGTGGTCCCGCGCGAGACCGCGCCGTTGATCGCGTTCTGGTAGGTGCTCGAGCAGCTGCCGCTGCCGCCCAGCGACATGTTGATGATCTCGGCCGGATTGGGATTGGCCGGCACTCCGCTGACGCTGCCGCCGGAGGCCCATACGATGGCGTCGGCGATGTCGGAGGTGTAGCCGCCGCACTTGCCCAGCACCCGCACCGGCACGATCTTGGCGTTGTAGGCGGTACCGGCCACGCCGGTGCCGTTGTTGGTGACCGCGGCGATGGTGCCGGCCACATGGGTGCCGTGCCAGCTGGAGTTGGAGGCCGGGTAGCCCGCGCCGCACTCGTTGGCCGCGTACCAGTCGCCCTCGTCGGCCGGATTGCTGTCACGGCCGTTGCCGTCACGGGCCATCGCCGAGTCGCTGATGAAGTCGTAGCCCGGCAGGATGTTGGCGTTCAGGTCGGGATGGGAGGTGATGCCGGTGTCGATCACCGCCACCACCACGCCGGCACCGGTGGCCTGGTCCCAGGCCGGACGCACGTTGATGCCGGCACTGGTGGTGCCGAAGCCCCACTGCTCGGACAGGCGCGGATCGTTCGGCGTCAGGGTCGCGCGCATCAGCTGGTCCACTTCCACGCTCAGCACCTGCGGATCGGCGGCGAGCTGGCGCATCAGCAGCTCGGCCTCGCTGCGGTCCAGCGGCCGGTCGGTACTGATCACCTCCGGGCCCAGCGCCAGCCGGCGCAGCTTGTTCAGCGCCAGCGCCTTGCCGCCGCGTGCCGGCAGCGCGCGGGCGGCGGCCTTGAGCGAGGCGTCGAGCGCCGTGGCGCTGGTGGCCTCGGTGCTGCCGTCGCGGTAGGTCACGATGAAGCGCTGGTGGGTCGGTGCCGAGGCCAGCCCATCCAGGTGGACCTCGCCGGCGAAGGCCGGGAACGTCAGGAGCAAGGAAGACAACGCGGAAGCGCCAAGTACCATCCATGCATGCGGACGCATGCGGAGTCGATCGTCGGACATCGGATTTCCCTTTCTCGTGGTGGAATCGCCGCCGGGCGGCAATGGATCCGGCACGACCTGGCATGCGTGCTGCCAGAGGAACCTGCAGTCGGCCGGAATGGCCGGACCGGTCCCCTGTTACCTGTCCGTTCAGCGACGCTAGCCAACCCATTGGCACTTGACAACGCGGGATCGGCAGAAAATGTCCACCTGTTGTCCGATTTGTGACGGCGCGCGCCATTGGTGGACACACCGGGACACCGGGCGCCGGCCGGCGCCCGAAAAGCAAAAGGCCCCGACGCATGCGCGCGGGGCCTTAATGGCCGGACGAACCGGGCGGCGGGCGTCAGCCCAAGCGCACCAGCCAGTCGTGGCGGTCGGGCAGGCGGCCGTACTGGATGTCGGTCAGCTCCTTGCGGATGGCCATCGTCACCTCGCCCGCTGGCGCGGCAACGTCGCCCACCGAGAATCCGTGCCCCTTGAGTTCGGCGATCGGGGTGATCACCGCGGCGGTACCGCAGGCGAACACCTCGGCGATGTCGCCCGAGGCCACGCCCTGCTTCCACTCGTCGATGGAGACCTTGCGCTCCTCGACCTTCATGCCGCGGTCGCGCGCCAGCTGCAGGATGCTGGAGCGGGTGATGCCCTCCAGGATGCTGCCCGACAGCGCCGGGGTGACCAGGGTGCCGTCCTTGTAGACCAGGAACACGTTCATGCCGCCCAGTTCCTCCAGGTACTTGCCCTCGACCGGGTCCAGGAACAGCACCTGCGAACAGCCCTGCGCGTAGGCCTCCTGCTGCGGCAGCAGTGAGGCGGCGTAGTTGCCGCCGCACTTGGCCGCACCGGTGCCGCCCTTGGCCGCGCGCGCGTAGTCGGTGGACAGCCAGATCGACACCGGCGCCACGCCCTTGGCGAAGTACGGGCCGGCCGGGCTGGCGATGACGTAGTAGCCGGCCTTCTGCGCCGCGC
>JAFADB010000083.1 GCA_023425225.1 Pseudomonadota bacterium | reverse complement strand
GGTTCCCGGCCTCGCGATAGAAGATCCTCACGTCGCCCACCTGCTCGTAACGGTAGCGCACCTGCTGGCTCGCGGGCTGTGTGGGGCTGGATGCCTGGACTCCGCCTGCGAGCAGGGCAATCGCCATTCCGGCGCTGGCCGCGATCGATCTGGTGGATGTCATGGCTCGGCTTCCTGGTGACCTGGGAATCGTGCTTGGTGGCTGCGTTGTCGGCGCGCAGGTTGCGGGGCGGGCGATTTTTCCGTACCTGCGAGGAGATGCCCGATTCGCAGCGTCAGCCTAGGCCAGCCGCAGGCCTTGGATTGATCCAGATTCTCCCGATTCCACTGGTCCAGTGCCGGCCGGGGCCGTGCGTAGCTCATGTGTCGGCAGGATCCGGAGCTGGGCGGTTCGCGCTCGGCACGAGCCGGCGCACCGCTGCAGTCGATCGCTGCCGGTTCTGGACAAGCGCCGGATCACCGGCCATCGGGCTGGTTCCTGGACAACATCATGGACACCCGCCTGATCGCGGGGCGAATGTCT
Organism: Pseudomonadota bacterium; assembly: GCA_023425225.1. GTDB lineage: Bacteria > Pseudomonadota > Gammaproteobacteria > Xanthomonadales > Xanthomonadaceae > MMGLT7. The sequence continues at coordinate 7,955 of JAFADB010000083.1, read as the reverse complement.
TCCACGTCGATCACTCCGAACCCCATGGCAACGATCGAAGGCGCGCCCGGACGCGTTGAATCGCCGGGAACCACTTCCGCACCCGGGAGGTGGCGATGCATGGCATCCACGACTGCACGCAGGTTCGCGCCGGCGTCGATCTTCGCCGCCAGGTGGATCCCCGCGATCGAGGGGATTGCCTCCAGCCAGCGATGCAGGTCGACATGCAGTCCCTCGAGCAGCGCCTCGCGCCTTTCGGCATAGGTCGCCGTCATCTTGCGGATGTGCCGCGCCAGATGGCCTTCCCGGATGAACTCCGCCAACGCCTCCTGCAATGGGCCTGCCGAATGTGTTTCGGTCACGCGCTTGACCGCCAGCAATGCGTCGCGTGCCCATGACGGCGAAACCACGAATCCGGCGTTCATCGCCGGGAACATGCTCTTGGAAAACGTGCCGACATAGAAGACGCGCGCATCCCGGTCCAGCGTCTGCAAGGCATCGAGCGGGCGGCTGCTGTATCTGAATTCGCCGTCGTAGTCGTCCTCGATTACCACGGCGTCGTGCATGCGCGCGTGCGCCAGCAACGCCGCACGCCTGGACATCGACAAGGCCACGCCCGTCGGCGACTGGTGCGATGGACTGGCGCAGATCACGCGCACGTCGGTGGGCAGCAGGTCCACCCTCAGTCCTTCATCGTCGACCGGTACCGGTACAAGCCTCGCGCCGGCCGCCTGGAAGGCGCGGCGCAACGGTTCGTAGCCGGGATCCTCCACCGCCACCCGCGTGACTGCGGGCGTCACCAGCAGCCGCGCAAGCAGGTCGAAGGCCTGCTGCGCGCCCGAGGTCACCATCACGTCGTCTCCGGTACACGCGACGGCTCGCGCGAATGCCACGTGATGGGCTATGGCTTCGCGCAGCGGCGGTATACCTTCGATCGGCGGATGGTCGAAGGGGTGTTTCGACCATCGACGCCAGGCACGGGCGTTGAGCCGGCGCCAGATCTCGTGCGGGAAATGACGATGTTCGGGCACGCCAAGACGGAAGCTGCGCGGGGGCAGCGGCTGCGGCGCATGTGGCGCTGCCGACGGCGACTGCCATGTCGGGGCGACGATCTGCTTCCTCAGCTGCGTTGCTGCGCCTTTCGGCGCTGCCCGGGCGCGGGGGTGCCGCATGGCGATGTCCGCGACCACGGGGCGCGCGCCCTTGCGAGGTAGCAGATAGCCCTCGGCGATCAACAGGTCGTAGATCGCGACGGCGGTATTGCGCGCAATCCCGAGCGCATCCGCGGCCTTGCGCGATGACGGCATCGCGGTGCCCGCGGCAAGCCGGCCATCGATGATGGCTGCCCTCAGTTGCCGGTGCAGCGTGCCGGTCAACTGGCCGCTGCCCGCCGCGGGCAGGGTCAACGGGATGGCAAAAACTGGATCCCTGTCCCTGGCTGAAATCCGGCTGTTCATCGGGCCATGATTCGTGGAACCGGCAACCGGGTCAATCACGATGCCCCCGTGGCCGGGATGCGCGATCCATGGGGCGAGCCGCAGGTCGCTTGGCCCGCGGCGTTACTCGCGAGGCCGGGCCGGAAGGAGATGGCTTTCAGGTAGCGCTCGAACGATGCATCCACCGCAGCGCGGGCGTCGCCGAGGATGTTCCTGCCACGGCTGTAGCCGTAGACGTCCTCGAACCCGATGCCATGCAGGCGATCGCGGATCGCGGTCACGTCGGCCGGCCGCATCGGAATGAAGTTCGGGTAGCTGTACATGAACGTGGCGTGCCGGCGATCGCTCACCACCTGGATGGCATCGCCGGGGAACAGCGCGCCGCCGGGACGGGGGCCGCCCGCCCAGTGCAGGGCCGTGCTGCCCTCGAAGTGGCCACCCAGGCGGAGCAGCCGGACGTCGTCGGAGAGCCGGCAGGTGTCGCCCTGCCAGAACTGGACGTGCCTGGAGGCGCGCTGGACCCATTGGCGGTCGGCTTCATGCAGCAGGATGGGGACCCCGCCCAGCGCCTCGCTCCACTCCACCATCGAGGAGTAGAAGTGCGGATGCGAGATCGCGATGACGTCGACGCCGCCGCGTTCCTTCAAGGCGGCAATCGCGGAATCGGTGACCAGGCTCAGGGATTCCCACAGCACCTTCAGCCCCGGCGTGGGCAGGAAGGCCGCGCGCTGGGGAATCGCGAACTGCGGCTCGATGTCCAGGCTCAGTACGCCCGCATCGTCCGCGACGCGGATTCCATGGCTGGCCCGCAACGCCTCCAGCGTGGTCCATTGCTGGCCGTTCCAGCCGACGTACTGGCGTTCGTCCTCGCAGATCGGGCAGCGTTCCGGAGGCGTGTCGCCATCGGCGAACTGGGTGCCACAGGTTTCGCAGAGATAGTGGGTCATGGCGAAAGTCCGATGTCGCGAGGCGGCTTCTGCACACCGGCATGGTGGATCGATCCCGGGTTGCGGAAGGCCATGGTGCGACTGGACTGGCCGGTATCGAGGGCCAGTTCTAGGGGAATCCGGGGAGCCAGTTTCATGGCGTCGGCTTCCCGCGCCGCATTTGCCGTAGGCCGCCCTTGGCTGGGTGCTCTTGCCACCGAGAGCAGGATGCCCGCGCCGACGCTGCGCAACCGGAGCGCAATGGTCTGGTCGAGCGGATCGACCGGCGGACCGTGCCTGCGCATGTCGAGTACCGGCCCGCGTCGATCCCGCAGGTACTGGCTCCATGGCATTGCCATGAAATGGCCCAGCGGCGGGGCCGGCGGCGCCCCTAACGTGGAGTCCTGTTCCCGACTGTCCTCGAAGGTTGCCGATGATCAATGCACTCCATTCCGTGGTGTCCGCGCCGCCTGCCGCCGCCGACCCGTCCTGGATCCCCGAAGGGCCGGGCAAGTGGTCGCGCCCGCTGCGCTTCCTCGATGGCAACCGCGGCTGGGTCGAGCTGATGCGGCTCGATCCCGGCGTGCGCCTGGGCCTGCACCGGCACACCGGCGAGGTCCATGCCTTCAATCTCGCCGGGCAACGGCGCCTGTGCACCGGGGAAACCGTGCTGCCGGGCGAGTATGTCCACGAATCGGCGGGCAACGTCGACTGGTGGGAGGCGAGCGGCGAAGTGCCGCTGGTGCTGTTCGTGGTCGTCATGGGCGCCGTCGAATACCTGGACGGCCGCGGCGGCGTGTCCCGGCGGATCACCTGCGTCGACCGGATGGCCGATTACCTGGCCCATTGCCGCGCGCAGGGCATCGCCCCGCAGGACCTGCTCGAGGTCCGCCCCTCCGAGGCTGCCGCATAACGCGCAATCCCTTGCTCCTTGCGATTCCGGAGAACGTCATGCCACTGGAGATCCGATTCGGGTTCGTCGTCGAATACGTCGAGGACATCGAGGCGTCCCTGCACTTCTACACCACGGTGATGGGCCTGCAGGTGCAGCGCCGGCACCCGCGGTTCGTCCAGTTCGAGACGTTCGCGATCGCCAGCGACGAACCGATGGACGGCGACGGGCGGCAGGAACTGTACTGGCTGGTCGAGGACATCGAGGCGGCCCGCCGGGCGCTGGCAGCGAAAACCCGTCTGGTGCTGCCGCTGACCGAGTTGCCCTTCGGCAAGGTATTCGGCATCCGCGACCCGGACGGGCAGCCACGCTACCTGCTGGAGTTGTCCCGGAACCGGCCGAGTGTCGCCCCCGACCAGGAGCGGTAAGCGCCAGGCATGCCGCGAATCCGATCCGGGCGGATCGCGCATGGTCGTCGTGACGGTGCCACATGCCGGCGCATCCCGCCGGTGGCGTCGATTCGGTCGCGCCCGGGGTGGCCTCGGTGGATGCCAGCGACATCGCCGCGTGGTTGCCGGCGACCGGTCCGCTCGCCATGGCCTTTGTGCTGTCATGTCGGACCGGCATCATCGCCGCCGCGCACTGGCGCCACGCCGCGCGTACCGATGTCCCCACTGGCTGCCGAAACTGCAATGAATCCCGCCTGGAACCGTCTTGGTCTGGCCGGCGCGCTCGCGCTGGCCGGATTCACCTGTCCCGTCCTCCCCGCTCCCGCCGCCGAACCGGCTTCGGCATTTCCCACGCTCCGGCTGTTCGACGATGCCGAGGACGGGATGTGGTGGCATATCCACAAGGTCAGTCCGCAGCATCCGCTGCAGCGCGACGGTTCGGAGACCGGCTGCGTGGCGATCGCCGACTACGTGCAGTCGGTGGCCAACCAGATGCGCCCGGCCGACGCGCACTGTCCGGTCGAGGTGGTCCGGGACCGGGCCGGATCGGCCGAACTGCGTGCCCGGTGCACACCCGCGCCATCGGTGCAGCGTGGCACGGCAGTGCCGGCGGCGGACGGGCAGATCCGTTACACCCTGAAGAGGAACGGCAGCGAGATCCAGCTCTCGGCCGAGCAGGGGCCGTATCGCTACAGCAGCCGTTTCCTGCGGGTCGGCGACTGCGGCTCCTGACCGCCGCCCGCGCGGCGATCGCGGCTCCCGCATCGGTGGTTGCGGCAAACCGCCGGCGCGCTCGCGCTGTCGACCCGCGCCGGATGCCGGCACGCGCGCGGGCCTGGCGCAGCGGTGGATCCCGCCGGCATCGTGCCCCAAGCCCCGTGGCTACCATGCCTACGTGGTTTGGGCACAGCGGCAAATGCGCGCATAATGCGCAACTGTACGGTTCAGTACAGTACATGTTCCCCTCATCCCGCCTCCCGCCCGGCCAGCCGGAATTCGCCCCGTCAGGTGCGGAGGTCCTGTCAGAGCTCAAGACATGAACACATCTACTGCAAACGAGAAGGCGCCGGCAGCGCGAAGCCGCTGGCCGGCGACGCTGTTCGGCGTGGTGCTGGCGCTCATCGGCCTGGTCCTGGCCATCGGCGGCGCGCGGCTGGTGTCGCTGGGCGGCTCCTGGTACTACCTGCTGGCCGGCCTCGGCCTGCTGGTCGCCGGCGTGCTCTACCTGCTGCGCAAGCCGCCGGCCGCGTGGCTGTTCGGCCTGGTGGCGCTGGCGACCGTGGCCTGGTCGCTGGTCGAGGTGGGGCTGGCGTTCTGGCCGCTGGTGCCGCGCCTGGCGCCGTTCCTGGTGCTGGCCCTGGTCGCCGCGCTGGTGCAGCCGCAACTGCGGCCGACCGCCCCGCGCAAGCCGGCCTATGGCCTGGCCGCGGTGCTGGCCGCCGGCACGGTAGCCGGCTTCGTCGCCATGTTCTTCCCGCACGGGGTGGTCCATGCCCCGGCCGGTTCGGCCGCGCAGGTGGCCGATGCGGGCCCCGCCGAGGCCGACGGGCCGCTGGACTGGCGCCACTACGGCCGCACGCCCGCCGGCACCCGCTTCGTGCCGACGCGGCAGATCAACCAGGACAACGTCGGCCAGCTGAAAGAGGTCTGGCGCTACCGCACCGGCGAGATCGCCGAGGGCGCCTCCGAGTTCCAGAACACGCCGATGCAGGTCGGCGACCTGCTCTACGTGTGCACGCCGCTGAACAAGGTGATCGCGCTGGACGCGGACACCGGCGAGGAGCGCTGGACGTTCGACCCGCAGATCCCCGACCGCAAGACCTGGAACCGCTGCCGTGGCCTGGCCTACTACGAGCCGGCCGCGGTGCAGCAGCCGTACGACTTCGCCGAGGATGCCGCGCTGCGCCAGGCGCGCGCCGCCACGCCGGCCGCGCCGACCTGTGCCGGCCGCGTGGTGCTGACCACGGTCGATGCGCGGTTGATCCAGCTCGACGCGGCCACCGGCAAGCCGTGCGAGGACTTCGGCGACCACGGCACGGTCGACCTGACGGTCGGCCTGGGCAAGGTCGATTACGACAACGTGCTCTGGTACTACCTGACCTCCGCGCCGACGGTGGTGCGCAACATGGTCATCCTCGGCGGCTGGACCTTCGATGGCCGCTCGATCGACGAGCCGTCCGGCGTGGTGCGGGCCTTCAGCGCCGACAGCGGCGAGCTGGTCTGGGCCTGGGACATGGGCCAGCCGGAGATCACCAGGCTGCCGCCGGAAGGCGGCACCTACTCGCGCGCCACCCCCAACGTCTGGTCCACCCCGGCCTACGACGAGCAGCTGGGCCTGGTCTACCTGCCCACCGGCAACCAGCAGCCCGATTTCTGGGGCGGCAACCGCCCGGAGACCACCGAGAAGCATTCCTCGGCGGTGGTCGCGCTGGACATCGCCAGCGGCCGCGAGCGCTGGACCTTCCAGACCGTGCACCATGACATCTGGGACTACGACGTGCCGGCGCAGCCGGCGCTGTACGACGTGCCCGACGGCAAGGGCGGCAAGCTGCCGGCGCTGGTGCAGCTGACCAAGCGCGGGCAGATCTTCCTGCTCGACCGCCGCAACGGCCAGCCGCTGGCCGAGGTGGTGGAAAAGCCGGTGCCGCAGGAACACGCCGCCGGCGACCGCGTCTCGCCGACCCAGCCGTACTCGGTGGGCATGCCGTCGCTGGGCACCGAACCGCTGACCGAGCGCGACATGTGGGGCGCCACGTTCTTCGACCAGCTGGCCTGCCGCATCGCCTTCCGCCAGCTCAACTACAAGGGCGAGTTCACCGCGCCGTCGACCCAGGACACGCTGATCTACCCGGGCTACTACGGCGGCTTCAACTGGGGCAGCGCCTCCATCGACGAGGACACCGGCTACCTGTTCCTCAACGACATCCGCATCCCGCAGATCGTCAAGCTGATCCCGCACGACGAGGTCGACGAGAGCAAGCTGGTGGCCGGGCACGGCGTGGGCAGCACCTACCCGATGCACGGCACGCCGTTCGTGATCGACCACAAGGCGTTCAACTCGCCGCTGGGCATTCCCTGCCAGGCGCCGCCGTGGGGCGTGTTCGCCGCGCTGGACCTGAAGTCGCGCCAGCTGCTGTGGCAGCGCCCGGCCGGCACGCTGCGCGACGTCAGCGTCGACGGCCTGAGCTTCCACGCCCCGTTCCCGGTGGGCATGCCGACCCTCGGCGGCGGCGTCACCACCGCCAGCGGCCTGGTGTTCTACGCCGGCACCCAGGACTACTACCTGCGGGCGATGGACATCGCCACCGGCAAGGAACTGTGGAAGGGCCGGCTGCCGGTGGGCGGCCAGGCCACGCCGCTGAGCTACGTTTCGCCCAAGGGGCGCCAGTACGTGGTCATCGCCGCCGGCGGTGCGCGGCAGTCGCCGGACCGCGGCGACTACGTGATAGCGTACGCGCTGCCTTCCAAGCCCTGACGCCCGCCGCATGAGCTCCACGCCCCGCCGCATCCCGCCCGTACAACACCGGGGCGAGGTGCGGCGGTCGCGCATCCTGGAGTCGGCGAGCCAGGCCTTCCTGCGCCACGGCTACGCCGGCGTCAGCGTCGATGCGCTGGTGGCCGGGGCCGGCGGTTCCAAGGCCAGCATCTACCGCTACTTCGGCAGCAAGGCCGCGCTGTTCATGGCGGTGGTCGAGTACCTGTGCGACCGCTTCCTGCACAACCTCGATGCCATCGACATCGCCGACGGGCCGCTGCGCCGGCGGCTGCAGGCGATCCTGCGCGAGCTGGTGGCGGTGGTCGCCTCGCCCGCCCACGTCGCCTTCTACCGAATGGTGGTCGAGGGCGAGGCGCACGTGCCGGGCGCCGGCCGCGCCTGGTACGAGCACGGCCCGCAGGTGTGGTACGCCAAGCTGCGGCCGATGTTGCACGACCGCGCCGGTGCCGACGGCAGGCCGGTACCGCCGCTGGCGGCCGAGTTCCTGTTCGATGCGCTGTTCGCCCGCCTCACCACCCAGACCGTGATGCTCGGGCAGGACGCGCCCGGGGTGGACCACGAGGCGGTGATCGCCGCGCTGGTCGAGCTGGTGCTGGGGCCTGACGGGACGGCCCCGGCGGCGCCGGCCTGCCCGGCGTGATCCCGGCGCGGGCGGGCCCGGACCGGCCGATCCGGCTAAAGTAGCGGTTTTTGCCGCCCGGACCTTCGTGCTGGACCCTTCGACGACTTCCACCGCCACGCCCTCGCTGTTCGCGCTCGTGCCCGAGGGCGTGTTCG
>JAFADB010000359.1 GCA_023425225.1 Pseudomonadota bacterium | reverse complement strand
CGGCGCGCGGACTCGACGATGCTCAGGTCCGGCAGGCTGCCGATGTCGTCGTCGCTGACCGCGTCGATCACCACGTTGCTGTCGCGCTTGGCGTCCACCGCGGCGGTGGCGGCGGCCCGGTAGCCGGACACCTGCACGGCATCGAGCGTGGTGGGCTCGGCGTCGGCTGCCGGCCCGGAAGGGGGAACGTCCGCGGCGGCATGGGCGGCCAACGGGCACAGCGAGAACATGAGGGCGTGGATCGCCCGACTCAGGGGATGCGAGGGAATGGACATGAAGGAAGGAGGTGGTTGAGGAAGGACCTCCCGTCCCTGGGATGACGCGCCACAGCCTATTCATGTTTGATGACAGGCTGTTTTCAGCCGCAGCGATCGATCCGCCGCGCGCGTCAGTCCTGTTCCTGCAGATCGAACAGCCCGGGCTGGACGACGCCCGCCTCCTCGGCCTCGTGGAATCCGGCCAGCCCCACGCCAACCAGCCGGTAGCGCGTGTCCTGCGGCAACGCCACCCGTGCGCGCAGCGCCAACGCGATGTCGGCCAGCTCGGCGGCCGAGCGTGGCGGCGTCTCAGGCGTCAGGCTGCGGGTGAGGATGCGGAACTGCGCGGTCTTGAGCTTGAGCACCACCGTGCGCGGAACCCGCTCGGTCTTGCGCGTCGCGTTCCAGGTCTTGTCGGCCAGCTGGCGGATGGCCGGCTCCAGCGCCTGCAGCGGCAGGTCCTCGGCGAAGGTGTCCTCCGAGGAGATCGACTGCACCGGCTGGTCCGGCTCCACCGGACGCTCGTCGATGCCGCGCGCGCGGTTGTGCAGGCGCCGGCCGAAGCTGCCGAAGCGCGCCTCCAGTTCCTCCGGCGACACCTGCCGCAGGTCGCCGACCGTGACCACGCCCAGCGCCGCCAGCCTGGCCTCCATGACCTTGCCCACGCCCGGCACGCGGTTGACCGGCAAGGCGGTCAGGAAAGCCTCGACCCGGTGCGGGCGGATCACGAACTGGCCGTTGGGCTTGCGCCAGTCCGAGGCGATCTTGGCCAGGAACTTGTTGGGCGCGATGCCGGCCGAGGCGGTGAGCGAGGTCTCCTCCAGGATCTGCGCGCGGATGGTATGCGCGATCTCGGTGGCGGTGGCGATGCCGCTCCTGGGCACGGTGACGTCGAGGTAGGCCTCGTCCAGCGACAGCGGCTCGACCAGCTCGGTATGGCGCAGGAAGATCTCGCGCACCTGCCGCGACACCGCCTTGTAGCGCGCGAAGTCCGGCGGCACGAACACCGCCTCCGGGCACAGCCGCTCGGCGCGCAGCGCCGGCATCGCCGAGCGCACGCCGAACACGCGCGCCTCGTACGACGCCGCGCACACCACCGAGCGCGCACCGCGCCAGGCCACCACCACCGGGCGCCCGCGCAGCGACGGATCGTCACGCTGTTCCACGGACGCGTAGAACGCGTCCATGTCCACGTGGATGATCTTGCGCATGCGGAGCAACCCTACGGCGGCGAACGGTCAGCGCGCATGATAAGTCCGGCGTTCGCAGGCGGTGCGAATAACGCATACAACTCATGCAGATAGCTGAATCCAGCGGGAAAACGCTACGCCGGCGTACGGATAAAACATTTGATTGAACCCGGGCTTGTATGCACGCTGGCGGGCTGTCGATACGGATTTACCAGGGAAGTGCTGTGACCAATCGTGCCCATGCGTACTCGCGCGACCAGCTGCTGGCCAGCGCGCGTGGCGAACTGTTCGGCCCCGGAAGCGGCCGCCTGCCCAACGATCCGATGCTGATGTTCGACCGCATCACCGAAGTGCGCGAAGACGGCGGCACGCACGGCAAGGGCATCGTGCGCGCGGAGCTGGATATCCGCCCGGACCTGTGGTTCTTCCAGTGCCACTTCCTCGGCGACCCGGTGATGCCCGGCTGCCTGGGACTGGACGCGATGTGGCAGCTCACCGGCTTCTTCCTGACCTGGAGCGGCGCCGCCGGCCGCGGCCGCGCACTGGGCTGCGGCGAGGTCAAGTTCACCGGCCAGGTGCTGCCCAGCGCCAGGCTGGTCAGCTACGAGATCGACATCACCCGCGTCATCAACCGCAAGCTGGTGATGGCGCAGTCCGACGCGCGCATGCTGGTGGACGGGCGCGAGATCTACACCGCCAAGGACCTGCGCGTGGGCATGTTCAGCTCGACGGAGAACTTCTGATGCGGCGCGTCGTCGTCACCGGCATGGGCATCACCTCGTGCCTGGGCAATGATCTGGACACGGTCTCGGCAGCGCTGCGCGAGGGCCGCTCCGGCATCGTCGCGATCCCGCAGTACACCGAGATGGGCCTGCGCAGCCAGGTCGCCGGCGCGGTCGACCTGGACCTGGACGCGCTGATCGACCGCAAGCTCAAGCGCTTCATGGGCGATGCCAGCGCCTACGCCTACCTGGCCATGCGCGACGCGCTGGCCGACGCCGGCCTGGACGCCGATGCCATCGCCGATCCGCGCATCGGCCTGATCGCCGGCTCCGGCGGCGGTTCCAGCCGCTGGCAGGTGGAAGGCGCCGACATCATGCGCGCGCGCGGCGTGCGCAAGGTCGGCCCGTACATGGTGCCGCGCACGATGTGCTCGGCGGTGTCGGCCTCGCTGGCCACCGCGTTCCACATCAAGGGCCTGAGCTACTCGATCTCGGCCGCCTGCGCGACCTCGGCGCACTGCATCGGCGCGGCCGCCGACCTGATCCGGCATGGCGCGCAGGACGTGATGTTCGCCGGCGGCGGCGAGGAGCTGGACTGGGCGATGACCTGCATGTTCGATGCGATGGGCGCGCTGTCGGGTGGCTTCAACGACCGCCCGGCGGTGGCCTCGCGTCCCTACGACGCGCAGCGCGACGGCTTCGTCATCGCCTCCGGCGGCGGCATGCTGGTGCTGGAGGAATACGAGCACGCCAGGGCGCGCGGGGCGCGCATCCACGCCGAGCTGCTCGGCTACGGCGTCACCTCCGACGGCGCCGACATGGTCGCGCCATCCGGCGAAGGCGCGGTGCGCTGCATGAACATGGCGATGGCCGGGCTGGAGCGCCCGATCGACTACCTCAACACCCACGGCACCTCCACCCCGCTGGGCGACGTCACCGAGCTGGGCGCGGTACGCGAGACTTTCGGCGAGGCGGTGCCGCCGCTGTCCTCGACCAAGGCGCTGTCCGGGCACTCGCTGGGCGCGGCCAGCGTGCACGAGGCGATCTACAGCCTGCTGATGCTGCGCGACGGCTTCATCGCCGGCTCGGCGCACATCGACGAACTCGACCCGCGCGCCGAGGGCTTCCCGATCGTGCGCGAGAGCCGCGAGGCGAAGCTGGACACGGTGATGTCCAACAGCTTCGGCTTCGGCGGCACCAACGCGGCGCTGGTGTTCGGGCGCGTTTGACCGGCGGCGTCCGGCCCTGGCACGGGGGCGGATGCCGCTCATCTTCCGCTTGCGGGGCTGGCCCCCTGGGGGGAAGGTTCCGCGAGGCGCCGATAGGCGCATGAAAAGCACCCTCATCCGCCCCAGCGGGGCACCTTCCCCCCGCAAGCGGGAGAAGAATCGGATGCCCGTACCTCCGGCCACGACGGTCCCCCCGGAAGCGAACGGAAGCCAGTTTCCCGGTTCTCCTGCGTCGCAACGCAACGGCATCCGCGTCCCGATCCCGGGCAGTGCGACGCATGTTCCGGGGCGAACGAACTCGCGCCTGCCCGGCCGATTGCGGGGCAGTCATGCATGCAGGCCGGCGGCACCGGCGCACTCCTCCCTCTCGCTGCGTCTCGGCGCGGCGGCATGCAGCGACGACGCCGATGCCGACGCATGGCTCGCCTCGCCCGCCGCCGGCCCGTATCATCGCCAGTGAAAATGATTCTCAGGACGCATTGGCCGCGATCGATCGTCCGATGCCTGCCTAGACC
>JAFADB010000301.1 GCA_023425225.1 Pseudomonadota bacterium | reverse complement strand
TGTGTCTGCCGGGCAGGGCGGATGCAATGCCGAGGCAACGGCATCCCTTCTCAGCCCTCCGCTGCTTCGCAAGGAAGGGGGCCGGGCTCGATGCTGCGGGCCATTCGCCTTGGGATTCGCCTTGGGAAAGGCGGTGGCGGCATGTCCTCTTCCTGCATCGTGCGTCGGCATCCCCTGCGCTTCGCGCGGTCCTGCCGCGGGTGTCGCAAGGGGCGGTGGACCCGCAGCCGTTATCATGTGCGCCGGACCCAACCATTGCAGCGGATGCCATGAAACGATCCCGTACCACCACCTTGTTGCTGATGGGCGCCGCGCCGCTCCTGTTCTCCGCCTGCCAGCGCGAGCCCGAAGCGCGCGAGGGCGTGTACACCTCGGTGGAGAGCTGCGCCGCGCAGACCCACGACATCACCACCTGCCAGCAGGCCGCCCAGCAGGCGCAGCAGCAGGCCGCCGAGCAGGGGCCGCGCTATGCCAGCCAAGAGCAGTGCGAGCAGGACTACGGCGCGCAGCAGTGCGCGCAGCAGACCGACAGCCGCGGGCATTCGTTCATCGGCCCGCTGATGACCGGCTTCTTCCTGTCGCAGATGCTCAACGGCAACCGCGCCGCGGCCGGCTTCAACTCCGCGCCGGCGTTCCGCGACAAGAACAACAACTGGGCACGTCCGACCCCCGGTGCCGCCGGCGGCGTCGCCAGTGCGCGCACCATGACCCACATCGGCAGCACGCCCGACCGCGCCGTCACCCGCGCGGCCACCGTGAGCCGCGGCGGCTTCGGCAGTTCCGGCAGCGGGCGCAGCGTCGGCGGCTGAGTTGCCGGCAGGCGGCGCGAACCGGTCCGTCGGCCCTTGCCATGGCGGTACCGGGTTGCCGTCGCGTCCGGCGCGTCTTTCTCGCGGATGACGGCGGCCAGCCCGTCCGTGAGTCGGCGCGAGCCGTGACGGAGCTTTCCCGATGACATTCCATCGCGGCTCGTGCCGCTGCCACGGGCCATGGCATGGTTCGCGCCCCGAGCGCGGCAGTGCACTGCCCCTTGATCCATATCGCCCCGATGGCGACGACAGGACGATCCCGATGAAGGAAACACCATGAAGCGCGTGCCGATCATCGAGCGCGGCGACTGGCGCGCGCAGGCGGCCGAGTGCGGGTTCCGCTTCCACACCATCGACGGCGCCCGCTACTGGGACGAGCGCGCGTACTACGCCTTCACCCTGCGCCAGATCGAGCACGACATCGAGGATCCCAGCGCCGAGCTGCACCAGATGGCGCTGGCGCTGGTGGACGACGTCGTCGCCAGCGAGGAATTGATGGTGCGGCTGGCCATCCCGGAGCCGTTCCGCGACTGGATCGCCGACAGCTGGCGCCAGCGCGATCCCTACCTGTACGGACGCCTGGACTTTGCCTACGACGGCCGCGGCCCGGCCAAGCTGTACGAGCTGAACTATGACACCCCGACCTCGCTGTTCGAGGCCGCGTTCTTCCAGTGGCAGTGGCTGGAGGACCAGCGCGCACAGCAGCGCCTGCCTGCCGATGCCGACCAGTTCAACGCCATCCACGAGGCGCTGGTGGAACGCTTCAACGAGCTTGCCGCGCAGTTGCCGCCGCCGCTGTACTTCAGCGCGGTGCGTGCGTCGGAGGAGGACCAGGGCACCGTCGAGTACCTGCGCGACTGCGCCGCGCAGGCCGGCCTGCATGGCCAGGCCATCGCCATCGAGGACATCGGCCTGTCCGCCGACGGCCGCTTCACCGACCTGGACGACGGGGTGATCGGCTCGCTGTTCAAGCTGTATCCGCTGGAGGACCTGTTCGCCGAGGACTTCGGCAAGGCCCTGCCCGGTTCGGGCCTGCGCCTGCTGGAGCCGCCGTGGAAGGCGCTGCTGTCCAACAAGGGCATCCTGCCGCTGCTGTGGCAGCGCTATCCCGGCCATCCCAACCTGCTGCCGGCCGAGTTCGACGAGGGCGGCGACCTGCCCACCGGCTGGGTGCGCAAGCCGCTGCACTCGCGCGAGGGCGCCAACGTCGCCATGCACCTGGCCGATGGCAGCTGGCTGGAGAGCGAGGGTCCGTACCGGGGGCCGTGCATCCGCCAGAAACTGCATCCGCTGCCGGCCTTCGACGGCAACTATCCGCTGGTGGGCAGCTGGGTCGTCGGCGACCGCGCCTGCGGCATGGGCATCCGCGAGGACGATGGCCCCATCACCCGCGACAGCGCGCGTTTCGTGCCGCATGCGATCGTCGAGGACGATGCCGCGCGGGGCGTGTTCTACGCCTGAGCCGCGCGTGCGGCGTCCGTGGCGGGGCGTCGGTGCACTGCGCCGCGCCGGTGAATTTGTGATGTAGTTCTCTATTTTGTGTAGGATGGCCCCAAAGCGCGATCCCGGAACCGCGTGATCGCCACCGCAACATCCTGTCCCCACGACGCGGGTGTGGCCATGCACGGATCATCGGGCGATCGATTCGACGCCGAGTTTTCCCTCGCCATCCATAACCGGACCGGCAAGTATTTCCTGGGCCGCGACCTGCTCGGGAATCTTCCGGAAATGTTCGGCAGGACCTATTACGGGTGGAGGGCGCTGGACGCGCCACCGCAGGGGCTGTCGGGGAGAATCATCGGCAGGGTGCTGTACCTGCAGGCCCGGGCCAGGGCATCGCACGGCCTTTCCCGGCTGGTCCCCAGGCGCGTGCCGAAAGCGCCTTTGCTGCACCTGGATCCCTTCACCGTGCTGACCGTCGCCCTGCGCGGGCAGGACGCCGTGCTGTGCCATGACGTCGGACCCTTGACCCATCCCGCGCTGTTCGACGCCGAAGTGTGCAGGGTGTATCGCTTCGCCTATGCAGAGATCGCACGCGTCCATTGCCATCTGGTCTTCGTCAGCCAGGCATCGCGCGACGCCTTCTTCGAGTTGTTCCCGCGGGCCAGGCCCGCCAGCCAGCGGGTGATCTACCCGGCCATACGCAGCGACATCGGCACGGTGGACGAACAGCCGGTCGAGGGCGTCGCGGCTCCTTTCCTGCTGACGGTCGGCAGCATCGGCGAGCGCAAGAACCAGCGGCGTGCGGTGCTCGCGTTCGGCGATTCCGGGCTGGCGCGCCAGGGCGTGCGCTACGTGCTCTGCGGCGGCAGGGAGCCGGGCTACGAGGCGGTGGTGCAGGCCGCCGCGTCGGTGCCCGGCGTGGTGATCCTGCCCTATGTCACGGACGTCCAGCTCGGCTGGCTCTACCGGCATGCGGCCGGCTTCGTGCTGCCAAGCCTGCTGGAGGGGTTCGGGATCCCGGTGGCCGAGGCGATCAGCAGGGGGCTGGTGCCGCTGGTGACGAAGCGCAGCGTATTGCACGAGGTCGCCGGCGATGGGGCCCTGCAGGTGGATGCCGAGGACAGGGAAGACATCGCCGCGGCGATGCAATGGCTGGTCGCGATGGATGCCCCGGAGCGCGCACGGCGGCAGGCCCGTCTTCGACAGTCGATAGAGCGGTTCTCGCTGCCGAAGTTCGTCGAGGACTGGAGGATGGCCCTGCAGGAGATGACGGCGAAACGCTGACGGCCCTGCGCCGGGCGCGCGGCCGGGGGCGGCCTCAGTCCCGCGCCGGAGTGCGCAGGTAGTCGTCCTTGACCTTGACGTAGTGCGCGGCCGAATACAGCAGGCCCTCGATCGCCTTGTCGTCCAGCTTGCGCACCCGACGCGCCGGATTGCCGATCCACAGCTCGGCTTCGCCCACCACCTTGCCCGGCGGCACCAGCGAGCCGGCGCCGACGAAGCCGTACTTCTTCACCGTGGCGCCGTCGAGCACCGAGGCGCCCATGCCGATCAGGCAGCCGTCCTCGATGGTGCAGGCGT
>JAFADB010000295.1 GCA_023425225.1 Pseudomonadota bacterium | reverse complement strand
CGACAGCCCCGCCTGCACGAAGGCCTGCAGCAGCGCCTTCTCGCGCGGCGGCGGCCAGGCGGCGTCGGAAGCGGCACCCGCCCGTGCCCGTGCGTGCTGTTCGAGCACGAAATCGCCGAGCGCAAGCGCCTCCTCCAGCGCCGCGCCCTGACCATCGCCGCGCAGCGCCGCCTGCTGGACCTGCACGGACCAGACCTGTTGCAGGAACTGCTCCACCGCCGGCGGCAACGGCCCGCGCGCCAATCGTTCGGCCAGGGCCGCGGCCGCGACCCCGCGGGCGCGCTCGCGGCGCTCCTCGGCGCGCTGCAGTTCGCTGGTGCGCCGCTCGGCGATCTCCACGCGGCGCCGGTACTGCTCGTAGCCGGCGCCGAAGCCGGATTCCAGCGCCAGGAACAGCGCCAGGTTCTCGTCGAAGTCGCGCACGATCCTGTCCACCGCCGCCTGCACCTGGGTCAGCAGGGCCTGTTCGGCGGGCGTCTCGCCGGCGTTGCCGTCGCAGGCATCGGCAAGCAGGTTCAGCAGCCGCCGCGCCGGATGGCTGTCGCGCACGAACAGCCGGCTGTCCAGCAGTGCCACCTTCGCCATCGGCACCAGCAGCTGGCCGATCAACTCGCGCTGCGGCGGCAGCAGCTGGCTTTCTGCAAGGATCACCTCGAACAGCATGCCGACCAGGTCGAGCGTGTCCTCGTCGGCCGGATCGATCCGGCTCGACGCCGGGTCCACGCCGAGCGAGGCGACCGCGCCCATGACCTCGCGCCGCAGGCCGCGCGCCAGTCCGGCATCGCCCTCCTGGATCGCCTCGAACCCGGCCTGCGGCGAGGTCTGCAGCAGCGACAATGCCGACAGCAGTTCGCGCGGCGACAGCGCGCGCCGCTCATCGAGCGTGCCGGCGGCCCCGGCCTCGCGGGCGAGGCGTGCATCCTGCAGCAGCTGGCGCAAGGCCGGCGGCAGCACGTCCTGGTCCTCGCGCACGTGCACATCGATGGCCTGTGCCGACGCCAGCGCGCTGCGCCCGCCGCTCCATCCGCTGAAGAAGCGCGCGATCCAGTCCGGGGCATCGGCATCGTCCGTGGCGGTCTCGCCGCTGCGCGGAATGCCCTGGCGCCGCGCGCGCGCGGCAGGCAGATCGCGCAGGCGCGACAGCTCGGCCAGCGACTGTTCCAGCCCTGCGTACAGCTGGCCCACGCGCTCGACCAGCGGCGGCTCGCACAGCTTGACCACCGCCAGGTGGGCCCTGGGCGCCAGCGGCTCGCCGTGGAAGGCCGCATAGACCGCCGCGCCCAAATGTTCGGGCCCGAACGGATTGGTATCCGCATCGATGCGCAACCCGCCGGCGATGAACCCGAGGTAGCGGTCCAGCCGCATCAGCTCCGGCCGCCAGTGGTGCTGCACCGCGCCGGCCAGGTTGCGCACCGCTAGGCGCACGTCCAGCTCGTGCTCACTCACCAGGTTCAGGTCGGACTGGTTGCGCACCAGGGTGCGTTCGACCGACAGCGGCCGCCCGGCCTCCAGCGCCTGCCATGCCTGCGCCAGGTGGGCGCGGAAGCGCGCGGCGATCGGCTCGCGCTGCCGGCGCAGCAGTTCGATCGCCTCCAGGTAGTCGTTCTGCCCGGCACCGGCGCGCTCGGCCAGCTGGAACAGGGCATCGGCCAGCGCATCCTGGACATCGGTGAAGAAGGCGGCCAGCGGCACCAGTACGGCCTCACGGACCTGGTCCAGCAGGGGCTGGTTGCGGCTGGGCAACGCGTCGAGGGACGTGGTCTGGTTCATCGGGGGGCTTGATACGCGGATATGGGTGAGACGTCCGTCAACAAGGCAGTCCGCTCGCCCCAAGTCGCCGCTGCCCCGATGGTGGTCGCGGATGGCCGTCTATAATCCGGCCACGGATGTTCGAAACTGAGAATATGCACACATTTTGTTCGCTGCAAGCGCTGGATGAGCGCCGCTCCGTGCCATCACGGCAACTCGGCGAACCCGGCCCGGACGACGCCACGCTGCTGCGCATGCTGCAGTCGGCGTCGCGGGTGCCCGACCATGGCAAGCGGGTGCCGTTCCGCTTCGTGCGCATCGCCGGCGACGCCCGCCATGCCTTCGGCGCATTCCTGGCCGAGCGCAGCCGCGAGCGCGACCCGCACGCGCCGGAGGCGGCGATCGAGAAGGACCGCCAGCGGTTCTCGCACGCGCCGCTGGTCATCGCCGTGGTGGCGCGACTGGAAGCCAACCCCAAGGTGCCCGAGCGCGAGCAGTGGCTGACCGCCGGCTGCGTGTGCTTCGCGCTGCTGCAGGCCGCGCAGGCCTGCGGCTTCGGCGCGCAGTGGCTGACCGGCTGGGCCGCCGACGATCCGGTCGTGTCCCGGCGGCTGGGACTGGCCGGCAACGAGCACATGGCCGGGTTCATCCACATCGGCACCGCGCTGCGGCAGGCGCCCGAGCGCGAGCGCCCGGATGCGCGCGCGCTGCTGCAGGACTGGACGCCATGAGGCCGTCGCGCCGATGAACCCTCCCGTCACGGTCCGGCCGACCCTGCACCTGGTCGATGCCAGCCTGTACGTGTTCCGTGCCTGGCACTCGATCCCCGACGAGTTCCGCGACGCCCAGGGCTGGCCGACCAACGCGGTGCACGGCTTTGCCCGCTTCGTGCTGGAGCTGCTCGAACGCGAGCGGCCCAGGCACGTGCTGGTCGCCTTCGACGAGGCGCTGGACAGCTGCTTCCGCCATGCGCTTTACCCGGCCTACAAGGGCAACCGCGCACCGGCGCCGGACGAGCTGCGGCGCCAGTTCGCGCACTGCAAGGCGCTGTGCGCGGCGCTGGGGCTGGGCGTGCTGGCGCACCACGCCTACGAGGCCGACGACCTGATCGGCAGCGCGCTGCACGCGGCGCGGCCGCAGGGAATGCGCGGGGTGATCGTGTCGGCCGACAAGGACCTGTCGCAACTGCTCGGCGAAGGCGACGAGCAGTGGGACTTCGCCCGCGGCCAGCGCTGGGGCGCGGCCGGGGTCAAGGCGCGCCACGGCGTGCATGCCCACCAGATCGCCGACTACCTGGCGCTGTGCGGCGATGCGATCGACAACATCCCCGGGGTGACCGGCATCGGCGCCAAGTCGGCGGCGGTGCTGCTGGCGCACTTCGGTAGCCTGGACGCGCTGCTGGCGCGGGTGGACGAGGTGCCGTTCCTGCACCTGCGCGGCGCCGCGCAGATGGCGGTGCGGCTGCGCGAGCAGCGCGAGCATGCCCTGCTGTGGCGCCAGCTCACCACCATCGCGCTGGATGCGCCGCTGGACCTGCCGGCGCACGGCTTCGCCCGCGGCCCGGCCGATGCCGACATGCTCGCCGCGCTGTGCGAGGCGCTGCGCTTCGGCCCGCTGACCCGGCGCCGGTTGCAGGCGGCCGCCGGACTGCAGGCCATCGATTCCCCCCACGAGATGCAGACATGAGCCGAGACAACGACGCCCCGCCGCACGTTGTGTGGCAAGGCAGGTTCCAGCGCATGGTGGTGCGCGGCACCTGGGAATACTCCGAGCGCACCAACCCGGGCGGGATGGCCGCGATCATCATCGCGGTGACGCCGCAGGACAAGGTGCTGTTCGTCGAGCAGTTCCGCGTGCCGCTGCAGGCGCGCACCATCGAGATGCCGGCCGGGCTGGTCGGCGACATCCACGCCGGCGAGTCGATCGAGCAGTCGGCGATCCGCGAACTGGAGGAGGAGACTGGCTGGACCGCGGCGCAGGCCGAGGTGCTGGTGGTCGGCCCGACTTCGTCCGGCGCCAGCAACGAGCGGGTGGCGATGGTGCGCGCCAGCGGCCTGCGCAAGGTCGGCCCCGGCGGCGGCGACGACAGCGAGGACATCACCGTGCACGAGATCCCGCGCGCCGAGGCGGCCGCCTGGCTGGTGCAGATGATCGCGCGCGGCTACCAGATGGATCCCAAGCTGTGGGCCGGCCTGTGGATGATCGAGCACAACCTGGACGGCAGCGCCCGTGGCTGATTCGCTGCCCTCCGCCCCGCTGCCGGGCCCGCACGATCCGCCGGCCTTCGAAGTGCTCAACGCGCAGGGCCGCTCGCCCTGGCTGCTGATCGCCGACCACGCCGGCCAGCGGGTGCCGCAGCCGCTGGCGCAGCTGGGACTGCCGCAGGCCGAACTGGACCGGCACATCGGCTGGGACATCGGCATCGCCGGCGTCACCACCCGGCTGGCGTGGATGCTGGATGCGTTCGCCATCACCCAGACCTATTCGCGGCTGGTGATCGACTGCAACCGCCCGCTCGATGCGCCCAGCTCGATCCCGACGGTCAGCGACGGCACCGCGATTCCCGGCAACCGCGATCTGGCGCCGGCCGCGCGCCAGACGCGGATCGACGGGATCTTCCTGCCCTACCACCGCCGCATCGCCGCCGAGCTGGACCGCCGCCACGATGCCGGCCAGCCGACGCTGCTGCTGGCGATGCACAGCTTCACCCCGCGCATGGACGGCAGCGACCGCCCCTGGCATGCCGGCGTGCTGTACCAGCGCGACCCGCGCCTGGCCCATGCCGTGCGCGACGCCCTGCGTGCCGATCCGGCGCTGGTGGTCGGCGACAACCAGCCGTACTCGGTCAGCGACGCCACCGACTACGCCGTCCCCGTGCACGGCGAACGGCGCGGCCTGCCGCACGTGGAGCTGGAGATCCGCCAGGACCTGATCGCCGACGCCGCCGGGCAGCAGCAATGGGCGCAGCGCTTGCTCAGCATCCTTAACGCACTGGCGCCCGTCTTCACGCGCTCCTGAATCCGGGCACGACATTGTCTCAGTGGACCGCGCACGCTGCGTGCACCGGCGCCACCCCGGACTCCCCATGCTCATTCGTCTCGGCTACGAGATCAGCTACCGCTTCGCCCAGCCCACCCCGGTGATGGCGATGCTGGACATCCATCCATCGCGTCGGCAGGACATCGTCGCTGCCGAGCCGATGCACAGCGAGCCGATGGTGCCGCTGCACCAGTACACCGACACCTTCGGCAACACCTGCCGGCGCCTGCTGGCGCCGTCCGGCCTGTTCACCCTGCGTGCCGACGCGGTGGTGCGCGACAGCGGCCAGCCGGACGAGACCGCGCCGCAAGCCTGGCAGACCCCGGTCGAGCAACTGCCCGACGACACCCTGCTGTTCCTGCTGGGCAGCCGCTACTGCGAGACCGACCTGCTCAGCGACCAGGCCTGG
This sequence comes from Pseudomonadota bacterium, assembly GCA_023425225.1. Lineage (GTDB taxonomy): Bacteria > Pseudomonadota > Gammaproteobacteria > Xanthomonadales > Xanthomonadaceae > MMGLT7. The sequence goes on along the minus strand of JAFADB010000295.1, from coordinate 14,069 downwards.
AGCCTGTTCGGCGGCATCGAGGGCGGCTGGCAGCGGGTGCAGGCGATCTGCGACTACGTCCACGGGCGGATCCGCTTCGGCTACCCGTTCGCCCGCAACACCCGCACCGCGGCGCAGGCGCTGCAGGAGGGCCAGGGCGTGTGCCGTGACTTCGCCCATTCGGCGGTGGCGCTGTGCCGCTGCATGAACATCCCGGCCCGCTATTGCACCGGCTTCCTCGGCGACATCGGCGTCGATCCGGTCGCTGCGCCGATGGACTTCTCGGCCTGGTTCGAGGCCTACATCGGCGGCCGCTGGTACACCTTCGACGCGCGCCACAACGTGCCGCGCATCGGCCGCGTGCTGATCGCCCGCGGCCGCGACGCCGCCGACATCGCCATCACCAACACCTTCGGCTACAACACGCTGGAATCGTTCCGGGTGTGGACCGACGAGACCGACTCGACCGAGCTGGAGCCGCTGCACGGCTGAGTTACCGCCCGTTCCGTTCCTGCGCGGCGTCCGCCGGCGCAAGAGCCACATCCGCTGCCGTGCGCGAACCGATCGGCGCGCAGCCGCCGCCTCGCGGCCGGGGCGATGTGTCGCCACCGACATCGGTTGCCACGATCGCCGCCTTAGCATCGTCTCGACACGATCGCCGGAATTCTCCATGACCCGTCTGCGCTGGACCCTGTCCGTGCTGTTCTGCCTGCCCCTGGTCGCCGGCCCGCTGGCGGCGCAGGAGGTCGCCGGCGACCCGCCGGTGCGCTGGCAGGCCGATGCCGCGCAGAACAAGCGGCTGGCCAGGCAGGCCGAGAAGGGCGCGCTGAAGGCGATGCCGCCGCGAGGCCATGACGGCGTCCGCGCCGACAAGGACGACAGGGGCGGCCCGCCGGATGGAGACCCGCCGCCCGACGGCGGCATGGGCGGCGGCATGCGTGGCATGGGCGGCGGTCCCGGAGGGCGCGGCCCGGCAGGCGGCGGACGGCCGTCGAGCCCGGCGGCGATGCTGCGCCCGGAAATGGACTTCGCCGCGCCGCTGGCCGATACGCTGCTGCTGTACCGGACCCGCGAGGCGCTGGTCTTCGGCCGCGGCGGCAGTACCGCGGTGACGATGCTGCCGCTTTCTGGCGACGGCACGCAGATCGCGCCCGGCGTGCAGGCCTTCGTCAGGCAGGCCAGCGGCGAGCTGCACGTGGAGATCGTCACCAGCAACGACATCCACGTGGACTACCGCTACCGGCCCGATCCGGCCGACCCGGCTTCGCTGAAGGTGCTTGTCGAGGCCCGCGGGCCGGGCGGGCGCTACCAGGTCGAGCGCGTATACCACCGCGCCGCTGCCAAGTAGTCAGTGACCGTGCCGCATCTGCATTGACCCAGGCGATCCGGGGTCATCTCCGCGGGAAGCGCACCGCCCATTCCGAAATTCCTGGGCTCCCTTCTCCCGCTTGCGGGGCCACGTCCCCGCAAGGCGGGAGAAGGGAATCGACTCCTCTTCTCCGGCCTTAGCCGGCGAAGGCGTCGGTGGCACGCACCAGCGCATCGACGTGCTCGGCCTCGAATGCCGAATGCCCGGAGCCGGGCGAGATGTGCAGCTGCGCCTTAGGCCAGGCCTTGTGCAGGTCCCAGGCGTTCTGCAGCGGGCACACCACGTCGTAGCGCCCGTGCACGATCACCCCGGGGATGTCGGCGATGCGGTGGGCGTCGCGCAGCAGCTGGTCCTCGGCCTCGAAGAAACCGCCGTTGACGAAGTAGTGGTTCTCGATGCGGGCGAAGGCCAGCGCGAACTGCGCATCCTCGTGGCCGCTGATGAAGTCCGGGTCCACGTGCAGGAAGCTGGTGGCGCCTTCCCATACGCTCCAGGCGCGCGCGGCGGCCAGGCGGGTGGCTTCGTCGTCGCTGGTCAGGCGGCGGCCGAAGGCGGAGATCAGGTCGGCGCGCTCCACCGGCGGGATCGCGCCGATGTAGTGCTCCCAGGCATCCGGGAACAGGCGGTTGGCGCCTTCCTGGTAGAACCACTCCAGCTCCCAGCGGCGCAGCAGAAAGATGCCGCGCAGCACCAGTTCGGTGACCTTGTCCGGATGCGTCTCGGCATAGGCCAGCGCCAGCGTCGAGCCCCAGCTGCCGCCGAACACCTGCCAGCGCGCGATGCCCAGCTTCTCGCGCAGCTTCTCGATGTCGGCCACCAGGTCCCAGGTGGTGTTGTCCACCAGGTCGGCATGCGGGATGGAGCGCCCGGAACCGCGCTGGTCGAACAGCACGATGCGGTACTTGGCCGGGTCGTGGAAACGCCGCATCTTGGCGTTGCAGCCGCCGCCCGGGCCGCCGTGCAGCAGCACCACCGGCTTGCCGTCGGGATTGCCGCACTGCTCGAAGTACAGCGTGTGGCGATCGTCGACCTCCAGCATGCCGCTGTCGTAGGGTTCGATCTCGGGATAGAGGGTGCGCATGGCTCGCTCCTGGCAAAGGAGGCCATTCTATCGACCCCGTCCACGCAAGGCCCAGCAACGGCATCCGCGCGCGGATGGCGCCTTTCAATCGCGGGCCTGTCGCGCAATCAGCGACGGCGCCCCAGCGTCACCCGGTCGCGGTCCTCCAGGTCGCGCGCGGTCTCCACCTCGACCAGTCCGGCCGCGGCCAGCAGCGCGCGTACCGCCTCGCCCTGGTCCCAGCCGTGCTCGAGCAGCAGCCAGCCCCCCTCGCGCAGGTGCGCCGGCGCGGCGGCGGCGATCACGCGGATGTCGTCCAGGCCGTCGGCGCCGGAGGCCAGCGCGGTGGCCGGCTCGAAGCGCAGGTCGCCCTGCCCGAGGTGCGGATCGGTGGCGGCGATGTAGGGCGGATTGCTGGCGACCAGGTCGAAACGCTGCCCGGCCAGCGGCGCGAACCAGCTGCCGTGTACGAACGCGACATTGTCGATGCCGTGGGCACGGGCGTTGCGCGCGGCCACCGCCAGCGCATCCGCGCTGGCATCGGTGGCCACCACCTGTGCCTGCGGCCGCTCGCTGGCGATGGCCAGGGAGATGGCGCCGCTGCCGGTGCCCAGGTCGGCCACGCGGCGGCCGGGCGCGGCATCCAGCCGGGCCAGCCCCAGTTCCACCAGCAGCTCGGTTTCCGGACGCGGGATCAGCGTCGCCGGCCCGACCTCCAGGTCCAGCGTCCAGAAGCCGCGGCGCCCGGTCAGGTAGGCCACCGGCTCGCCGGCCTGGCGGCGCTGCACCAGCTCGGCGAAGCGCGCGGCCGCCGCGGGGTCCACCGGGTCGCGGCCATGGGCGAACAGCCAGGCGCGGTCGCGTCCCAGCGCATGCAGCAGCAGCGGCTCGGCATCGATGCGGCCGATGCGCGTGGCCGCCTCGCGCAGCAGGTGCTCGGGCAGCGGCAGGGAGTGGGAGGACAGGGACTTCACCGTTGCGCAACGTGGATTGGGCATTATCCCGTGCGGGCGCTCCGCCGCGCCGCACCAAAGAGCGGGACTTGCATTTCGATAGGTGATAACTATCTATTCAATCCCATTAATCGATTTGAGATATCTATCGATCCCGCCTAGCATGACACCCGTTCCATCCCCCTGACCCCTTTGCCAACCAGAGGAAATCCAATGTCTGTCATCAATACCGAAATCCTGCCGTTCGAAGCCGACGCCTACAAGAATGGCGAGTTCATCAAGGTTTCCGACGCCGACCTGAAGGGCAAGTGGTCCGTGGTCGTGTTCTACCCGGCCGACTTCACCTTCGTCTGCCCGACCGAGCTGGAAGACCTGGCCGAGAACTACGAGGCGTTCCAGAAGCTCGGCGTCGAGGTGTACTCGGTCTCCACCGACACCCACTTCTCGCACAAGGCCTGGCACGACAGCTCCGCCGCCATCGGCAAGATCAAGTACGCCATGATCGGCGACCCGACCCACCAGATCTCGAAGAACTTCGACGTGCTGCGCCCGGCCGGCCTGGCCGACCGCGGTACCTTCATCATCGACCCGGCCGGCGTGATCCAGTCGGTCGAGATCACCGCCGAGGGCATCGGCCGCGAGGCTTCCGACACGCTGCGCAAGGTCAAGGCCGCGCTGTATGTCGCCGCCCACCCGGGCGAGGTGTGCCCGGCCAAGTGGAAGGAAGGCGAGAAGACCCTCGCCCCGTCGCTGGACCTGGTCGGCAAGATCTAAGCCGTCCTTTCGCCCCCGCCCCGCCCTTGCGGCGGCGGCCGGGGGTGAACCGGAGCCGGCGCCGCGCGCCAGCCAGCATTCGCCCGCCCGCCTCGACTGCGCGCCGGCTGCGGTTCACCCCTGTCGACCCGGCATCCTGCTCCCCGGCAGCGACGCCACGCTCCCCCTTTGCCTCTCCCAAGGAGTCCGCACCATGTTGGATGCCAATCTTCAAACCCAGCTCAAGGCCTACCTCGAGAAGGTGACCCGTCCGATCCAGATCCATGCCAACGTGGACGACGGCGCCAAGTCGAAGGAGATGCTGGAGCTGCTCAACGAACTGACCCGGCTGACGGACAAGATCAGCTTGGAGGTCCGTCACGAGGACGGCGTGCGCACGCCGTCGTTCGCCCTGACCACGCCCGGACAGGACATCCACCTGCGCTTCGCCGGCATCCCGATGGGCCACGAGTTCACCTCGCTGGTGCTGGCGCTGCTGCAAGTCGGCGGCCACCCGTCCAAGGCCGCGCCGGAACTGCTGGAGCAGGTCAAGGGCCTGGACGGCGACTACACGTTCGAGACCTATTTCTCGCTGTCGTGCCAGAACTGCCCGGACGTGGTGCAGGCGCTGAACCTGGCCGCGGTGCTGAACCCGCGCATCAGGCACACCGCCATCGACGGCGCGCTGTTCCAGGCCGAGGTCGAGGAACGGCAGATCATGTCGGTGCCCACCGTCTACCTCAACGGCGAGCTGTTCGACCAGGGGCGCATGAACCTGGAGCAGATCGTCGCCCGCCTGGACACCAACTCGGCCGCGCGCGACGCGGAGAAGATCGCCGCCAAGGCGCCGTTCGACGTGCTGGTGGTCGGCGGCGGCCCGGCCGGCTCGGCGGCGGCGGTGTACGCCGCGCGCAAGGGCATCCGCACCGGCGTGGCGGCCGAGCGCTTCGGCGGCCAGGTGCTCGACACCATGGCCATCGAGAACTTCATCTCGGTCGAGTACACCGAGGGCCCGAAGCTGGGCGCGGCGCTGGAGACCCACGTGCGCATGTACGACGTGGACATCATGAACCTGCAGCGCGCCGAGCAGCTGGTGCCGGCCGGCACCGACGGCCTGGTCGAGGTGAAGCTGGCCAACGGCGCCTCGCTCAAGTCGAAGACGGTGATCCTGTCCACCGGCGCCCGCTGGCGGCAGATGAACGTGCCCGGCGAGGACCAGTACCGCAACAAGGGCGTGGCCTACTGCCCGCACTGCGATGGCCCGCTGTTCAAGGGCAAGCGCGTGGCGGTGATCGGCGGCGGCAACTCCGGCGTGGAGGCGGCCATCGACCTGGCCGGCGTCGTCGACCACGTGACCCTGTTCGAGTTCGACAGCAAGCTGCGCGCCGACGAGGTGCTGCAGCGCAAGCTCAGGAGCCTGTCCAACGTGCGCATCGTCACCAGCGCGCAGACCACCGAGGTGCTGGGCGACGGCAGCAAGGTCACCGGCCTGGTCTACAAGGACCGCGAGGGCGGCGGCGTGCACCGCGTCGAGTTGGAAGGCATCTTCGTGCAGATCGGCCTGCTGCCGAACACCGAGTGGCTCAAGGGCACGGTGGAGCTGAGCCCGCGCGGCGAGATCGTCATCGACGAGCGCGGCCAGACCAGCGTGCCGGGCGTGTTCGCCGCCGGCGACGCGACCACGGTGCCGTACAAGCAGATCATCATCTCCATGGGCCAGGGCGCGACCGCGGCGCTGGGCGCCTTCGACCACCTGATCCGCACCAGCGCGCCGGCACCGACCTCCGGCGCGGTGGCCGAGGCGGCCTGAGGACGCGCATGCGGGCATCCTTCTCCCGCTCTTGCGGGGGAAGAGCCTGCCCCTGCAAAGGCGGGGGTGCCCGAAGAGCCTGCCCCGGACTTGATCCGGGGGCGGATGGGGTTGCCTGGAGCATCGGGAGCAAAAGCAGGCCCCCTGCGCTGCGCCCCCCCAAAAGGGGGCCGTGGCCCCGCAAGCGGGAGAAGGAAATCGCCGGCGCTGTTGCCGTGATGGAAAGGCACCGCTGCCCGGCACGCCTTGCCATCCCGGGAGGCGCCGCCGCCGCGTTGGCGTAAGCTGCCATCGACGGGGAAGCCACTGTCAGTCGCATCCGTTCCGCGAGGCCGAGACCGATGAACCTGCGTGACCTCAAATACCTGGTAGCCCTGGCCGACCACAAGCACTTCGGCCGCGCCGCGGCGGCGTGCTTCGTCAGCCAGCCCACGCTCTCGACGCAGATCAAGAAGCTCGAGGACGAGCTGGGCGTCCCGCTGGTCGAACGCGCACCGCGCAAGGTGATGCTGACCCCGGCCGGCCGCGAGGCCGCCACCCGCGCGCGCGGCATCGTCGCCGAGATCGAGCAGATGAAGGAGGCCGCGCGCCGCAGCCAGGACCCGGAGGCCGGCACGGTGCGGCTGGGCATCTTCCCCACGCTGGGGCCGTACCTGCTGCCGCACGTGATCCCGTCCATCCGCCAGCGTTTCCCGCAGCTGGAACTGCTGCTGGTGGAGGAGAAGAGCGACCTGCTGCTGACCCAGCTGCGCGAAGGCAAGCTGGATGCGGCGATCCTGGCGCTGCCGCTGCACGACGACCAGCTGCAGACCGAATTCCTGTTCGAGGAACCCTTCGTGCTGGCGGTGCCGGAGGAACATCCGCTGGCCCGACGCGATGCGCTGGACGTGGCCGAACTGCACGACCTGCGCCTGCTGCTGCTCGAGGACGGCCACTGCCTGCGCGACCAGGCGCTGGACGTGTGCCACCTGGCCGGCACCAGCGAGAAGTCCGGCTTCCAGGCCACCAGCCTGGAGACGCTGCGGCAGATGGTGGCGGCCAATGTCGGCGTGACCCTGCTGCCGATGCTGGCGGTCAAGCCGCCGGTGGCGCCCTCGCCCAACCTGCGCCTGCTCGATTTCCGCGACCGCCCGCGCCCGAGCCGCCGCATCGCCATGGTGTGGCGCCGCAGCTCGGCGATGGGCGCGTTCCTGGAACAGCTGGCGCAGGTGTTCCGCTCGCTGCCGCCGGAGCTGCTGACGCTGGACGAGACCCGCGCCGGTCCGTCGCGCAGGATCGCCGCCGCCTGATCCTGCGGGGTCGCATCCGCGCGCGATTGTTCGGACAATGCACCAGGGCGACGCCGTCGGCGCCGCCCTTTGCATATCCCAACCAGGAGAATCCGATGACCCCGCAACACCGCAGCGGCCTGCCGCCCTCGTCCGTGGCCCCGCCCATCACCGTCTCCAGCCGCGACCTCGCCCGCCTGGAAGCGATGCTCGACTCCCCCGCGCTGAGCCGGCACCCGGCCGCCATCGCGCTGGGCAACGAACTGGCGCGCGCCACCATCGTGCCGCCCGAGCGGATTCCCGAAGGCGTGGTGACCATGAACTCGCGCGTGGAGTGCGAGGACGAACGCAACGGCGAGCACCACAGCCTGACCCTGGTCTATCCGCAGGACGCCGATGTCGAGCGCGGCCGCGTCTCGGTGCTGGCGCCGGTCGGCAGTGCGCTGCTGGGCCTGAGCGTGGGCCAGTCGATCGACTGGCAGGCGCCGGGCGGGCGCGAACTGCGCCTGCGCGTGAGCGCGATTCATTATCAGCCCGAGGCCGCCGGCGACTTGCACCGCTGAGCGCGCTACCGTAGGGGCGAAGCCGAACAACGAGTGACCAAGCAGATGACAACCCCCGTTTCCAAGCTGGCGCAGCTGCGCGAACTGTCCGTGGTGGTGGCCGACACCGGCGACTACGAGGCGATCAAGCGCCTGCAGCCGGTCGATTGCACCACCAACCCCACGCTGGTGAAGAAGGCGCTGGACCTGCCGGTCTATGCCGAGCTGATCGAACGCGAGCTGGCCTGGGCGCGCAGCCAGGGCGCGGCCGACGATGCGCTGGTCGGCGAGGTCGCCGACCGCCTCACCGTCGGCGTCGGCGCCATGCTCAGCGCGCTGGTGCCCGGACGCGTCTCCACCGAGGTCGATGCCGACCTCTCGCACGACACCGCCGCCACGGTGGCCAAGGCGCGCAAGTTCATCGCCATGTACGCCGAGCGCGGCGTGGCCCGGGACAAGGTGCTGATCAAGATCGCCGCCACCTGGGAAGGCGTCGAGGCCGCGCGCCAGCTGCAGGCCGAAGGCATCGACTGCAACCTGACGCTGATCTTCAACCCCACCCAGGCGCTGGCCTGCGCCGAGGCCGGCGCGTTCCTGATCTCCCCGTTCGTCGGCCGCATCCTCGACTGGTACGTGGCCCGCGGGCAGGTGCCGGCCAGCATCGACGAGGACCCGGGCGTGATCTTCGTGCGCGCGGTGTATGCCGGCTTCAAGCGCCGCGGCTTCGCCACCGTGGTGATGGGCGCCTCGTTCCGCTCCACCGCGCAGATCGAGGCGCTGGCCGGCTGCGACCGCCTGACCATCTCGCCGGAGCTGCTGGAGAAGCTGGATGCCGAGTTCGGCCCGCTGCCGCGCAAGCTGGCGCCCGGTGCGGTCGACAAGGTCGAGGAGGCGCCGGTGGACGCGGCCCGCTTCGCCGCCGCGCTGGACGTGGATGCGATGGCCAGCGAGAAGCTGGCCGGCGGCATCGCCACCTTCGCCCAGGACCTGCAGGCGCTGCGCGAGCGGGTGGCCGAGCGCCTGCGCGCCTGAACCGGCCCACCGCGTGCACCGCCCAGGTGCGCGCGGCGGCCGTCGTCTTGCCGTCCGTGGGGGGCCACCGACGATCATCGGCCAACCCTTGGACGACGGCGGGAGGCGGCATGGCCAAGATCGCGACCGTGATGGTCGATGGTGTGGCGGACTGGGAGATCGGCCTGGTGCTGCCGGCCGCGCGCGAATGGTTCGGCGACGAGGTGGTCAGCGCCAGCATCGACGGCCAGCCGCTGGATTCGATCGGCGGGCTGCGGATCGTGCCGCGGTTCGCCCTGTCCGACCTGGACCCGCTGGAGGCCGACCTGTGGATCCTGCCCGGCAGCGAGCGCTGGCAGGCCGGCGAGATCCCGGGCCTGAGCGCCCTGCTGCGCCAGCGCCTGCAGCACGGCCGGCCGGTGGCGGCGATCTGCGGCGCCACGCTGGCGCTGGGCCATGCCGGGCTGCTGGAACGGCATGCCCACACCAGCAATTCGCCCGGGTTCCTGCAGCGGCACCTGCCCGGCTATGCGGGCCAGGCGCTGTACCGGACGCAGCCGGTGGTGAGCGACGGCGGCCTGGTGACCGCGCCGGGCACCAGCCCGGTCGGCTTCGCCTGCGCATGCCTGCGGCTGCTGCATCCCGAGCGCGAGGACGCGATCGGGCAGGTCCACGCGCAGTTCGTCGCCGAATTCGCCGACTGACGCTATAGCCGCGCGCTCAGCGCGGCGCTTCGGGCGGGTCGGAGTCGATCACCTGCACCGGCTGGCCGGTGGTCTGCGGCAGCACCTGCGCATCGGTGGCCACCATCACCGTGCCCGGCACCAGCAGCGGCAGCAGCTGCGCCTTGAACGCTTCCGGGATCACGATCTGGTTCGCCTCCGCAGGCGCGAACACCTGGCCAGCGTCGTCCTCGTGGCCGGGCACGCCGATGGCGATCCACGACGGCAAGGGAGCGTCGGCCGCCACATCCGCCGAGGCCGGCGGCACGTAGCCGTCGGCGACGATGTAGGCGCGGGTGCCGGTGCGCGGCTGCGGTTCGTTCAGTTCGATGCGGGTACGGCCGATCTCCACGCCGTCGCGGTAGACGAACGCGATGCGGTCGCTGCGGCTGAACACGATCGAGACCGGCCCGGCCTTGGGCGCGCGCTCGGGCTCCCAGCGCCACGGCCGGCCGTCTTCCAGCAGCAGGTCCACGGTCTTGCCGGTGGCCGGGTCGATCGGGCTCAGCGGCCCGGGATGGACCAGGTCCACGGGCGCCTTGCCGGCCTCGGACACCACCACGGTCATGCCCATGTTGGAGGCCTCGAACAGCTTCTCGGCGAATACCGTGGGCAGGTGGATGCAGCCGTGCGACTCGGGATAGCCCGGCAGGCCGCCGGCGTGCAGCGCCACCCCGCCCCAGGTCAGCCGCTGCTGGTAGGGCATGGGCGCGTTGTTGTACTGGTTGGAGCGGTGGTCCTTGTCCTTCTGAAGGATGGTGAACACGCCGGTCGGGGTCTCGTAGCCCTTCTTGCCGCTGCTGATGGTGGAGACTCCCACCAGCAGGCCGTTGCGGTACACGTAGGCCCGCTGCTCGGTGAGGCTGACGATCACCGCCATCGGTCCCAGCGCCTTGCTGTCGCCGCCCCAGATCCATTCGCCGGGCTTGAGCTGCGAGGGCGCGGTATCCACGCTGCTGGACTGCAGCGCGCCCCAGGTGGGCACCGCCAGCGCCGGGACGGCGAACAGCAGCAGCGGCAGGAACAAGGACAGGAACGGGGCGAACCGCCGGCGGGCGGCAACGGGCTGGGACATGCACGACTTCCGTCTCGGGAACGGCCCACAGTCTAGTGGTTGTCGCGTCGCGGCTCCGGCAGGGCCGGCGCTGGCCGCATGCGTCATGCCGTGGCGCCATATGCTCATCGCCAGGCGCCATGAGGGTTCCGGCGGCGTCGCGCTTAAGTTGGGCGTCCTTCCCCTTATCGATCCGATCATGTCCCAAGCCCGCTTGAGTCGCCGCGTCTTCCTCGGAGGGGCCGGCGCCGGCCTGGCCTCGCTGCTGCTGCCCTGGCCGATCCTCGCCCAGGACCCGCCGGGCCGGCTGTCGGTGCCGCAGGTGGACGCGCTGAAGATCCGCGTGGTCACCGACGGGCTGTCCTACGCGCTGGCCAAGAGCGGCCGCGAGGGCGACGTCGATGTCGTCCGCCCCGGGCATTTCCTGTCCGAGGACGCGCCCCCGGACCGGGCGCTGATCGGCGAGTTCGGGCTGTCGCTGTACGCCGAGTCGGTGCTCGCGGCGCAGACCCGGCGCGTGCTGGTCGATTTCGGCTACACCCCCGAGGCGATCAACAACAACCTCGACCTGCTCGGCATCGACGTCTCGCAGCTGGACGCGCTGGTGCTCAGCCATGGCCACTACGACCACTTCGGCGGCATGGCCGGATTCCTGGAGAAGCACGGGCCCGCGCTGAAGCCCGGCATCCCGCTGCACCTGGGCACCGAGGAGGCCTTCTGCTCGCGTCGCTACACCAGCAACGGCAAGGACTACGGAGTGATCGACCGCGCCTCGCTGCAGGCCGCGCGCATCCGCGTCGTCTCCTCCGATACGCCGGCGCTGGTCGCCGGCCACGCCCTCAACACCGGGCACATCCCGCAGGCCGGTTTCGAGAAGGTGCTCTCGCCAACCCAGTACCGCACCGGCCTGGACGGGGCCGGCAACGGCTGCCGGCCCGAACAACTGGCCGACACGCACGACCACGCCGCCGACGTCCCCGACGATTTCCACCACGAGGTCGCCACCGCCTACAACCTGCGCGGCAAGGGACTGGTGGTGCTGACCTCGTGCGGCCATCGCGGCGTGGTCAACTCGGTCAAGCGCGCCCAGGCCGTGTCCGGGGTGGAAAAGGTGCACGCGGTGATCGGCGGCTTCCACCTGGCCCCGCACGGGCAGGACTACGTGGCCGAAACGCTGGACGGCCTGCTGGCGCTGGACGTGGACCACATCGTGCCGCTGCACTGCAGTGGCGAGCCGTTCTACGAACTGGCCCGTGCCACCGCGCCCGACCGCCTGATCCGCGCCTACGTCGGCACCACGCTGGCGTTCTCGGCGTGAGCGCCGGCGCCGTGGCGGCCGCGGCTCAGCGCGCGCTGGCCACCGGCTGGTCCGGCGCCTGGCCCAGCCGCGCCTGCGCGCAGCGCGTCAGTGCCGAGCGCGCCAGCCAGGCCTGCTCGGGGTAGTAGGAAAAGACGAACTGGCCGTCCTTGAGCTGGTCGATGATCGGCCTGGCCACCGCAGTGCGCAGCGCCGGGCAACCCCAGCTGCGACCCAGCCGACCCATGCGCCGGCCGTTGTCGGCGTTCACGTACGCCGCGCCATGCATGACGATGGCGCGGCTGAGCGCGGCATCGTTGAACCCTTCGTCCAGCCCCTGCATGCGCAGCGAATAGCCGTTGCGTCCCTGGTAGGTCTCGCGGGTATAGAACAGTCCCAGGCTGGAGGCGTGGGTGCCTTCGTCGTTGGAGAACCGGTGCGGCACGTCCTCGCCCGACCCCTGCCCGTGCGCCACCCACTCCTCGTAAAGCAGTTTCTGCCGGGCCAGGTCGAACACCCATAGCCGCGGCGTCAGCGACGAGCGGCTGTAGTCGATCACCGCCAGCCGGCTGGCGTCGGGCCCGGTGCCGTGCGCCTGCGCGCACTGCATCGCCGACAGGCCCAGCGCCAGTACCTGCGGATCGGCCGACGGCGCCTGCCGCGCCAGCTCCTGCGCCAGTGTCGTCGGCTGTGGCTGCGCCAGCGGCGACGGCAATGCGGAACTGCCGTGCGTGCGCGACTCCGGCGAGCGCGCGGTGGCCGGGGCGATGGCGGCTACCGCCAGCAGGATCGGGAACAGGAGAATGTTCATGGACGGGGAAAAACCAGGGGGCACACGACAGGGGGGAGGAGACAACGCTCGCCGGCTAGGGCTGCGCGGCGGCCACGCCGGCGCCGACCGGACAGCTCACGCCGGTGCCGCCCAGACCGCAGTAGCCGGCCGGATTCTTGGCCAGGTACTGCTGATGGTAGTCCTCGGCGTAGTAGAACGCCGGGGCCGGATACACGATCTCGGTGGTGATGTCGCCCAGCCCGGCTTCGTGCAGGCGCTGCTGGTAGGTCTCGCGGCTGGCCAGGGCGGCCTGGTACTGGGCTTGGCTGTGGCAATAGACCGCCGAGCGGTACTGGGTGCCCTGGTCGTTGCCCTGGCGCATGCCCTGGGTGGGGTCGTGGCTTTCCCAGAAGGTGCGCAGCACGGTGTCCAGGCTCGTCCTGGCCGGGTCGAACACCACCCGCACCACCTCGGCATGGCCGGTCTGGCCCGAGCACACCTCCTCGTAGGTCGGGTTCGGGGTATGACCGCCCTGGTAGCCGACCGCGGTGGTCACCACGCCCGGCAACTGCCAGAAGCGGCGCTCAGCGCCCCAGAAGCAGCCCAGGCCGAGGTCGATCGTCTCCAGCCCGTCGAAGTCCGCCTTCAGCGGCTGGCCATTGACGAAGTGGACGTTGTGCAACGGCAGCGGCGTGTCGCGCCCGGGCAAGGCGTCCTCGCGGCGCGGCAGGCGCTGCTTGAACGCGCCGATGCCCAGGACGTTGGCGATTCCCAGCATGATGGAGTCCTCTAGGCCGGCAGCAGGCCGGGATCTGGATCTGCAACCGAGATGGGGGCATCGTCCGGCCCGGCCAAGCCCAGCGTGCGCACCACGTCCTGCGCGGCCGGCAACGATTCATCCGGCACGCAGACCCGCAGCACGCCGAACAGCGGCAGCTCGCCCATGCCGCCCAGCAGCGATTCGCCGAACACGAACGCCGGAATGCCGGCGTCCTCCAGCGCATGCTTGGCCAGGTGGGCGTCGATCAGGTTCTCGGCTCGGTAGGCGACTTTCACGGGGCACGGCTCCAGCAACGGTCGTCGGCGAGCATACGACTGCCGGCCCGGCGCGATAAACTGCCGGTCCTTCTGCATTCAGTTCCGGCATGTCAACCACGCCTTCCGAGACCCCCGCCGCCGATCCGGCTCCCGCCGCCCCCAGCGCCGACACCCTGCCGGAGAAGCGCGACTTCATCCGCCAGATCGTCCGCGAGGACCTGGCCAGCGGCCGCCAGCACGCCATCCGCACCCGCTTCCCGCCCGAGCCCAACGGCTACCTGCACATCGGCCACGCCAAGGCGATCTGCCTGGACTTCGGCATCGCCGCCGAGTTCGGCGGGCGCTGCAACCTGCGCCTGGACGACACCAACCCGGCCAAGGAAGACCCCGAGTTCGTCGCCGCGATCCAGGACGACGTGCACTGGCTGGGCTTCGACTGGG
>JAFADB010000306.1 GCA_023425225.1 Pseudomonadota bacterium | reverse complement strand
TGGGCGGGCTGCTGTGGGCGATCCGCGAGGTCGACCAGGGCCGTGCCGCGCGTCCGGCGCACCTGCTGCGCGGCGTGCAGGACGGACGCGCGCCGCACCTGCTGGTCACGCTGCTGCCGCAGCTGGTCGCCGGCCTGATCCTGGGCGTGCTGCTGCTGGTGCTGATGGGCGCGGCCGGCCTGCAGCAGCTGGGCGAAGTCATGACCCAGCTCAACGAGATCAGCCAGTCCGGCCAGCAGCCGGACCCGGCGCAGATCGAGCAGCTGGTCGCCGGCCTGCCGGCCGGGCGCATCCTGCTGTGGCTGCTGCTGGTGCTGGCCACCTTCGCCGCGCTGGCGCTGGCGATGTTCGTGATGGCACCGCAGGTGATGTTCCAGCGCGCCGGCGGCTGGGTGGCGCTGCGCAACAGCCTCAACGCCTGCCTGCACAACTTGCCGGCGATGCTGGTGTTCTTCGTGCTGGCCTTCATCGCGCTGATGGCGATCTACTTCGCGGTGATGCTGCTGGCGATGATCGGCAGCCTGATCGCCGGACAGGTGGTGGGCATGTGGATCGCCCAGCTGCTGATGATGGCGGTGACCATGCCGGTGTTCGGCGGCGCGGTCTACGCGGCGTGGAAGCAGATGTTCGGCCACGCCACGACCGCCGAACCGCCGCCGCGGGACGACGTGATCGCCGCCTGACGCGCTGGATATAAGAGCGCGGACCGGAAGGCCCGCTTAGCCGCACCCGAGTCTGCGCCGTTGTCCCCTCCCTTTCGCCGAAGGCGAAGGGGAGGGTTGGGGAGGGGGGCCGTTGCGGTTGCCGTCGCGCTTGATCCGCTTCGGGCCAGCGAGCCATCGACCAGCAGGCAATCAAGCGCCGAGGCAAAAAGCACCCCTCCCCAGCCCTCCCCTGCGCTGCGCGCAAGGGAGGGGGCATGAGATCTGATTTCAGCGCCTGGGGAGCGAGCACCAGCGGGGCGCGGCCCGATCCACG
Source organism: Pseudomonadota bacterium (assembly GCA_023425225.1). GTDB lineage: Bacteria > Pseudomonadota > Gammaproteobacteria > Xanthomonadales > Xanthomonadaceae > MMGLT7. Next base: position 1,705 of record JAFADB010000306.1, on the reverse strand, counting down.
TCCCTCGGGGCCTTGCCTCAGCTACCGCTCGTGGCCGCGTCGTCGCGCGGCAGCAGCCAGCGCGAGGCGTGGATGCCCAGCTCGTAGAGCAAGCACATCGGAATAGCCAGCATCAGCTGCGAGATGACGTCGGGCGGGGTGATCAGCGCCGCGAGCACGAAGATGCCGACGATCGCATAGCCGCGCCCGTCCTTGAGCTGCTGCGGAGTGACCCAGCCGAGCAGGGTCAGGATCACCAGCGCCACCGGCAACTCGAAGCTGCTGCCGAAGGCGAAGAAGATCACCAGCACGAAATCCAGGTACGAGGCGGCATCGGGGGTGATGGCGATGACGTCCGGCTTGAACGTGGTGAGGAAGTGGAACACCGCCGGCAGCACCAGGAAGTAGGCGAAGGCGCAGCCGATGTAGAACAGCGCCACCGCCGAGGCCAGCAGCGGCACCGCCAGGCGCTTCTCGCGCTGGTACAGCCCCGGTGCCACGAACGCCCAGGCCTGGTACAGCAGCCACGGCACGGCGATGAACAGCGCCACGAAGAAGGCCAGCTTGAGCGGGGCGAAGAACGCGCCGGCCGGGTTCACCGCGATCATCGTCTGCCCGGCCGGCAGCTGCGAGATCAGCGGCCCGGCGAGCCAGCTGTAGATCGGCCGCGCGAACGGCAGCACCGCCAGCAGCACCACGCCCAGCCCCATCAACGCGCGCACCAGCCGTGCGCGCAGCTCGACCAGGTGCTCGATCAGGCTGCTTTCGGCCTCGGGATCGGGCGGCAACGAACTCACGCGCCCTCCTTGCGTTCGTTCGCTGCGACCGGCCCGGCAACGGCCGACGGCGGCGCGGCGTCATGGGGTGGGACAACCGGCACGCCCGCGGTTGCCGGGCCCGCCGTTTGCGCCGGCGGAGGCGCCGCCAGGCTCGCAGGCGGCGCAGCCGCGGAAGCGTCGGCATTGTCGGTGGAGGCGGCGATCTCCTGCACCGCCTGCTTCAGCGCCTCGCCCTCGCGCCGCACCTGGTCGCTCTCCTGGCGCAGCTGCGATTCGACCTGCCGCAGCGAGTCCTGCGCGGCCTGCAGCTCGCGCTTGAGCTCGTCGGCCTCCAGCTCGCGTTCCAGCTCCTGCTTCACCGAATCCCACTGCGTGCGGGCGCGGCGCACCCACAGCCCGGCGAAGCGCGCGGCCTTGGGCAAGCGCTCGGGGCCGAGCACCACCAGCGCGACCAGGGCGATGACCAGCAGTTCGCTGAAGCTGAGACCGAACACGCCGCGGCTCCGGGATCAGTGCTGATCGCGGTCTTGCCCGGCCGGCGTCTCGTGCTTGTCCTGCTCGTGGCTGCGCGACTCGCTGCCCAGCTGGCCGGCGGGCTTGTCGTCGTCGCGCATGCCTTTCTTGAATTCCTTGACCGCGCTGCCCAGATCCTTGGCGCCACTCGTCAGCCGCTTGGTGCCGAACACCAGCAGCACGATGACCAGCACGATGATCCAGTGCCAGATGCTGAAACCGCCCATGATCCGCTCGCAATAAGTCCGAAGGGGACGGTGAGGATAACCCAGCGGGTTGGCCGTGGCGCGCGCGGCCGTTCATCAGGGCGCCGCCATGCCGGTTCGTGACGCCCGGCGCGCAACGGGCGCGATTGCGTCGCCGGTTCCGCGATCCGGGAACCATGGAAGCGGCGTGGGCCGCGAACGGGCCCGCCATCGAAGCCCGTCGCGGCC
>JAFADB010000296.1 GCA_023425225.1 Pseudomonadota bacterium | reverse complement strand
GCCAACAGCTACCGCATCAACGGCCTGACCCTGGTCGGCGAGCAGCAGGTGGCGCTGGAGAACAAGGAACAGGTGCAGGTGCTCAAGGGCCTGTCCGGGCTGCAGTCCGGCGTCAACGAGCCGGGCGGGCTGATCGGCTTCGTCACCAAGCGCCCGCAGCAGGTGCGCTCGCTGACCCTGGGGACCGATGACGAGGGCAGCCGCTACGCCGCCGCCGACCTGGGCGGCTGGTTCGGCCGCGACAGGCAGTTCGGCCTGCGCGTCAACGCCGCGCACGAGAGCATCCGCAGCTACGTCGACCATGCCGACGGCAACCGCAACTTCCTGTCGCTGGCGGCGGACTGGAAGATCAATACCCAGTCGCTGCTGCAGCTGGACGTGGAATACCAGGACAAGCAGCAGCGCTCGGTGCCCGGCTACCAGCTGCTGGGCGGCACCACGGTGCCGCAGGACGTGTCGGTGCACCGGCTGCTGGCCTACCAGCCGTGGAGCAAGCCGGTCGGGATCGATTCGCTCAACACCCAGGCGCGCTACCTGTACCGCTTCAACGACACCTGGAGCGCCGAGCTCGCCGCCGCGCACAGCCGCGCGGTGATCGACGATTACTCCAGCTTCCCGTGGGGCTGCTACGGCGTGGCCAGCTGCGCCGACGACGCGCTGCCCAACTACTTCGGCAGCGATGGCGGCTACGACATCAGCGACTACCGCAGCCCCGACGACACCCGCCGCAACGACGAAGCCAGGGCGACCGTGTCCGGCGCATTTGCCAGCGGGCCGCTGCAGCACCAGCTCACTGCCGGCGTGGACTACCTGCACCGCACCATCGACCGCCACGGCTCGATCAACGAGTGGATCGGCAGCGGCAACATCCATGAAGATCCCGAGGTGCTGGCGCCGGCCGAGGGCGAGCTGGGCCCGAAGCAGCGGCGCCTGGACAGCACGCAGAAGGCGCTGCTGGCCAGCGACCGCATCGACTTCGGCAACGACTGGCAATTGCTGCTGGGCGCGCGCCAGGTGCGCTACGAGGAGCGCGTGCGCGACCGCAGCGGCGTGCTGACTCGCCGCACCCGCGTGTCCGAGCTGCTGCCGCAGGCGGCGCTGCTGTTCAAGCCGCGCCAGGACGTGTCCACCTACGCCAGCTTCGCCAAGGGCCTGTCGCCGGGCGCCACCGCGCCGTGGTTCGCCGAGAACGCCGACGAGATCCTCGAGCCCACCTTCTCCTACCAGACCGAGGTCGGGGTCAAGTACGAGCGCGACGGCCTGCGCCTGGGCGCGGCGCTGTTCGACATCCGCCAGGCCTACCAGTACACGCAGCCGCAGGCCGACGGCAGCCTGCTGTTCGTGCAGCAGGGCCGCCAGCACAACCGCGGCATCGAGCTGTCGGCCGACGGCGCCATCGCCGAGCGGCTGCGACTGTGGGCCAGCGTCGCCGCCATCCGCGCGCGCGCCGAGGACACCGGTACGCCCGCCTACGAGGGCCACCAGTCGCTGAACGTGCCCAAGCTGCGCGCCAGCGTGCAGGCCAGCTGGGAGGTGCCCGGAGTGGAAGGCCTGGCGCTGCTGGGCGGGGCGCAGTACAGCGGCGGCAAGTACGCCGACCGCGGCGGCCTGGTCGAGGTCGGCGGCTACACCGTCTACAACCTCGGCGCGCGCTACGCGACCCGCTTCGGCGCGCTGCCGGCCACGCTGCGGCTGAGCGTGGACAACGTCGGCGACAAGCTCTACTGGCGCGATGTCGGCGAGTCCGCCGGCGACGACTACCTGTTCCTGGGCGCACCGCGCACGGCACGGCTGTCGCTGCAGCTGGACTTCTGATCGATGGCATCGCCCCTCGTTCGCGGCGCCTGCCACGGCCTGCTCGCCGCCACGCTGGCGGCGGGCATGGCCGCGTGCGCGCACCTGCCGCGCGGCCACGACCAGCTCGACGCGGTACTGTGGATGCAGACTTCGGCGGAGAAACGCTTGATCTTCGAGCAGACCTACGCCCAGGCCGCCCGGCAGCTGCCGGCGGCGCTGGCCGACCCGCAGTGGGACGCGCTGGCGCAGCCGCCACGCCCGCTCGCCGGGCTGCTGCCGGCGCTGATCGTGGACATCGACGAAACCGTGCTCGACAACATGCCGGTGAACGCGCGCGACGTGCGTGCCGGCCGCGGCTACGCCATGTCGCGCTGGGACGCCTGGGTGGCCGAACGCGGCGCGCGCGCCCTGCCCGGCGCGGTGGACTTCCTGCGGCAGGCGCAGGCGCTGGACATCGCCGTGTTCTACGTCAGCAACCGCAGCCAGGCGCAGCTGCACGACACCGCCGCCAACCTGCGCGCGGCCGGTTTCCCGCTCGACGACGACGCACGGCTGCTGCTGGCCGGCACCCCGACCGGCGGCTGCGCAGGCAGTGGCAGCGACAAGAGTTGCCGCCGGCAGTGGATCGGCCGGCACTACCGGGTACTGATGCTGGTCGGCGACGCGCTCGGCGACTTCGCGCAGCCAGCCACCAATACCCCGGCCGCCTGGGACGCGGCGCTCGCGCCGTACCGTGACTGGCTGGGCACGCGCTGGTTCGTGCTGCCCAACCCGGCCTACGGCGCCTGGTACAGCGCACCCTACGGCGACGACGAACGCCTGCCTGAGACGCGCAAGCGCGAACTCAAACAGCGCGCGCTGGAGCTGCAACCATGAACCTGTCGCCGCTGGAACTGCTGGCCGTGGTGATCAACGTGCTGGGCGTGTGGCTGACCGCACGGCGGATACACTGGTGCTGGCCGGTCGGAATCGTGGCGGTACTGCTCTATGCATGGCTGTTCTTCCAGTGGAAGCTGTACTCGGACATGCTGCTGCAGGGCGTGTACACGGTGCTGCTG
>JAFADB010000289.1 GCA_023425225.1 Pseudomonadota bacterium | reverse complement strand
CGCCAGGCGCGCGCCGCCATCCCGCAGCCCGCGGAGGCCGGCGCTTCGCCGTCGGCGCCGGCGCCTGCAAGCGCGGCACCGGCTGCCGTGGCCGATGCGCGGCTGGAAATCGCCCCGGCCGTGGCCGCCGACGGCACCAATGCAGGAACCACGTCCGGCACCGCTGCCGGAGGCGAGGGAGACATGGCGGCAAACGAAGAACTGCGCCAGGCGCGCGAAGACCTGGCCACCCGCGATGCGGAGCTGCAGGAACTGCGCACCCGCGTCGACGAGCTGGAAAAGCTGCAGCAACAGCAGCAGAAGCTGGTGGCGATGAAAGACAGCGAACTGGCCGCGGCGCAGCAGCGCCTGGCCCAGACCAGCGATGCGTCGGCCACGCCGGCATGGCTGTGGGGTGGCGTGGTGCTGGTGATCGCGGGCATCGCCGCGTGGCTGGCCTCGCGCCGTCGCAAGCCTTCGCCGCTGCCTCCGCTGCCGCGCGAATACGATGCCTCGGCGCTGGCCGCCGCGATCCCGGCGATGGGCCGCGCGGCGGATTCGCCCGAGCTGCCCGCGCTGGACGAGCGCGAGGAAGCGCCGGTCGGGATCGACGAGGAGGACGTGGTGCCGGAGCCGGTACCGGCGTGGATGGCGCAGGAGCCGGCGCAGGCCGCCGATACCGCCGTGCCGGCGGCCGAGATCGCCGAAGCGGACGCCGACTGGACCCAGCCCCCGGCACAGCCCGACGCGGTCGCCTCGATCGCGCCGCTGAACCCGGCGCCGGCCGGCCGCGAGCGGCTGGAGCTGGCGGTGGCCTACATGGACCTGGGCGACAGCGAGACCGCGCGCAGCCTGCTGCAGGAGGTGGCCGCCAGCGGCGATGCGCAGGCCCGGACCGAGGCGGTCGAACTGCTCAACCGGCTCGGCTGAGCCGCAATGCCGGTGCGGCGTCCGTGGAGGACGCGCGCCGGCCGACCTGGGGGCGGCCGGGCCGCTCCCGCAATCGGGAACAAGCATGCGCTACGCGCTGGGCGTGGAATACGACGGCAGCCCTTTCCAGGGCTGGCAGCAGCTGGGCGAAAGTGGCGGGCCGAGCGTGCAGGCCACCTTGCAGGACGCGCTGTCGTCGGTGGCCGACGCGCCGGTGAGCGTGGTCTGCGCCGGCCGCACCGATGCCGGCGTGCACGGACAGTGCCAGGTGGTGCATTTCGACAGCGATGCGCCGCGCACGCCGCGCGGCTGGGTGCTGGGCACCACCGCGCGTCTGCCGCCGCCGGTGTGCGTGCGCTGGTGCGTGCCGGTGGCCGACGACTTCCATGCACGTTTCAGCGCGCGCGCGCGCCGCTACCGTTACCGCCTGCTCAACCGCCAGGTACGCCCGGCGCTCAACCGCCAGGTGCTGAGCTGGGAGCGGCGTCCGCTCGATGCCGGGACGATGCACGAGGCGGCGCAGGCGTTGCTGGGCGAAAACGACTTCAGCGCATTCCGCAGCGTGCAGTGCCAGGCGCTGCATGCCCGCCGCGAACTGCAGTCGATCTCGGTGCGCCGCGAGGGCGAAGTGGTGGAGGTGGCGGTCCAGGCCAATGCCTTCCTGCACCACATGGTGCGCAACATCGTCGGTTCGCTGATCATGGTCGGTGCCGGCGAACGGCCGCCGTCGTGGATCGCGGAACTGCTGGCCGGCCGCGACCGCACCGTGGCCGGGCCGACCGCGCCGCCGCAGGGGCTGGTGTTCGTCGGCCCGCTGTACCCTCCCAACTGGCAACTGCCCGCCGAGGTCACGCTATGAATCGCACGCTCTACCGTACCCGCATCAAGTTCTGCGGCATGACCCGCGCCGGCGACGTGCGGCTGGCCGGCGAACTGGGCGTGGACGCGGTCGGTTTCGTGTTTGCCGCCGGTAGTCCGCGCCGGCTGGCGCCGTCCGAGGCACGGGCGATGCGCCAGGCGATCGCGCCGATGGTGGACGTGGTGGCGCTGTTCCGCGACAACTCCCGCGAGGAGGTGCGCGAAGTCCTGCGCGCGGTGCGGCCGACCCTGCTGCAGTTCCATGGCGAGGAGGACGATGCCTTCTGCCGCAGCTTCAACCTGCCGTACCTGAAGGCGGTACCGATGGGCGGCCGCGACGAGGTCAACGCACGCACGCTGCAGCTGCAGCATCCCAACGCCGCCGGGTTCCTGTTCGACAGCCATGCCCCCGGCGAAGGCGGCGGCACCGGCCAGACCTTCGACTGGTCGCGCCTGCCGACCGGCCTGCACCGCCCGTTCCTGCTGGCCGGCGGCATCACCGCCGACAACGTGTTCGATGCCATCGTCGCCACCTTGCCGTGGGGCGTGGACGTGTCCAGCGGCATCGAGGTCGAGCCGGGCATCAAGGACGGCAACAAGATGCGCCGCCTGGTGGAGGAAGTCCGGCGCGCCGACTGCCACGAGCTGTCGTAGCGCTCTTCGCCGCCGCCGGATGCCGCGTCAGTCCGGCGCGTGCAGCTGCCCGCGCAGCCAGCCGGCCAGCCTCTGCGCCCTCGGGTCGGCCTCGCGCGCCCGCGTGGCCAGGATCCAGTGGCCGCCGGTGTCGATGAAGCCCCACGGCGCCACCAGCCGGCCGGCGGCCAGGTCCGCGGCCACCAGTTGCTGCGGGGCGATGGCGACGCCCAGGCCGGCGCCGGCGGCTTCCAGCAGGTAGTACAGGTGGTCGAAGCTGGCGCCCGGCTCGGCCGCCGCCAGGTCCACACCCATGCGTTGCGACCACTGCGGCCAGGCCTGCGGACGCGAGGCCACCCGCAGCAGCGGCACCTGCAGCAGCGCCTGCGGTGCGCTGCCAGCCAGGCGTGCGGCCAGCGGATGGTCCGCCGCCAGCACCGGGCCGATGCGCTCGGCGGCCAGTTCGTGCACCTGCCATGCGCCGGGCCAGGGTGGGGCGGCCAGCAGCAGCGCCGCGTCCAGCCCCTCCAGCACGGCGTCGGGCCGCTCCTCCTGTGCCGCCAGGTGCAGGTGCAGGCCCGGCAGTTGCCGTTCCAGGTCGGCCATCCGCGGGATCATCCAGCGCGCCAGCACGCTGCCGGAGCAGCCCAGCACCAGCGGCGCCCCGGCGTTGCCGCGCTGCAACGCCTGCCAGCCCTGGCGCAGCTGGGCGAAGGCATCGCCGGCGACGCGATGCAGCTGTTCGCCGGCAGCGGTCAGCGCGACGCCGCGTCCCTGCCGCACCAGCAGCGGCTGGCCCAGCGCCTGTTCCAGCGTGCGCAGCTGGCGGCTGACCGCGCCGTGGGTGACGTGCAGTTCGGCCGCGGCGTGGGTGAGGCTGCCGAGCCGGGCGACCGCCTCGAAGGCGCGCAGGGCATTGAGCGGGGGCAGGGTGGCCATGTGTGAGAAAACATCACGTGTTGGCGAGCGATTGTCGATTATGCCCCGCGCCGGCGTGGGTTAAAGTGTCGCCATGACGCCGCTTGCCGGCGCACCGAACGGGAACCTGGCCATGAATGCTCCGAAGATCAGTGACTTTTACGCCTATCCGGACGCCTCCGGCCATTTCGGCCGCTACGGCGGCCGCTTCGTCGCCGAGACCCTGATCGGCCCGCTGGAGGAACTGGCCGCGGCCTACGACGCCGCGCGCGTCGATCCGGCCTTCATCGCCGCCTACGACAAGGACCTCAAGCACTACGTCGGCCGCCCCAGCCCGATCTACCACTGCGAGCGCCTGAGCCGCGAGGTCGGCGGCGCGCAGATCCTGCTCAAGCGCGAGGACCTGAACCACACCGGCGCGCACAAGATCAACAACACCATCGGCCAGGCGCTGCTGGCCAGCCGCATGGGCAAGACCCGCATCATCGCCGAGACCGGCGCCGGCCAGCACGGCGTGGCCTCGGCCACCGTGGCCGCGCGGCTGGGGCTGGAATGTGTGGTGTACATGGGCGCCACCGACATCGAGCGGCAGAAGATCAACGTCTACCGGATGAAGCTGCTCGGCGCCACGGTGGTGCCGGTGACTAGCGGCTCGGCCACGCTCAAGGACGCGCTCAACGAGGCCATGCGCGACTGGGTGACCAATGTCGCCGACACCTTCTACATCATCGGCACCGTCGCCGGCCCCGACCCGTACCCGCGCATGGTGCGCGACTTCAACGCTATCGTCGGCCGCGAGGCGCGTGCGCAGATGCTGGAGGACTACGGCCGCCTGCCGGACGCCCTCACCGCCTGCGTCGGCGGCGGCAGCAACGCCATCGGCCTGTTCCACGCCTTCCTCAACGACCCGGGCGTGGCGATCTACGGTGCCGAGGCCGCCGGCGACGGCATCGCCACGGGGCGCCATGCCGCCTCGATCGCCGCCGGCCGCCCGGGCGTGCTGCACGGCAACCGCACCTACGTGATCTGCGACGACGACGGCCAGATCACCGAGACCCATTCGGTCTCGGCCGGCCTGGACTATCCCGGCGTCGGCCCCGAGCATGCGTTCCTGGCCGATGCCGGCCGCGCCACCTATGTGGGCATCACCGACGACGAGGCGCTGGCCGCCTTCCACGTGCTGGCGCAGACCGAGGGCATCCTCGCCGCGCTCGAATCCAGCCACGCCGTGGCGCAGGCGATCAAGCTGGCGCGCGAGCTGCCGAAGGACAAGCTGGTGCTGTGCAACCTGTCCGGCCGCGGCGACAAGGACGTGCACACCATCGCCGCGCGCGAGGGCGTGCAGGTCTGAGCCGCGCGTTTGCAGCCGGCCGGCGCGTGCCGGCCATTCGATTTCCACTGCCGGATTGCATGCCATGGGCCGTATCGACGACACCTTCCACCGCCTGCGGGCTTCCTCGCGCAAGGCGCTGATCCCCTTCATCACCGCCGGCGATCCCTCGCTGGAGGCCACCGTGCCGGCGATGCATGCGCTGGTCGAGGCCGGTGCCGACATCATCGAGCTGGGCGTGCCGTTTTCCGATCCGATGGCCGACGGCCCGACCATCCAGCGCAGTTCCGAGCGCGCGCTGGCCCGCGGCGCGGGGCTGGCCTACGTGCTGGAGGCGGTGCACGAGTTCCGTCGCGACGACGCCGCCACCCCGGTGGTGCTGATGGGCTATCTCAATCCGATCGAGATCCACGGCGCGGCCCGTTTCGCCGAGCAGGCGGTGGCCGCCGGCGTCGATGGCGTGCTGCTGGTCGACCTGCCGCCGGAAGAGGCCGGCGAGACCCGCGCCATCTTCGATCGCGCCGGGCTGGCACTGATCGTGCTGGCCGCGCCGACCACCACCGACGCGCGCCTGCCGCTGCTGTGCGACGACGCCCGCGGCTACCTGTACTACGTCAGCTTCGCCGGCGTCACCGGCGCCGACCGCCTCGATACCCATGCCGCCGGCGAGCGCCTGCGCCAGCTGCGGCGGCAGTCGAAGGTGCCGGTGGTGGCCGGCTTCGGCATCAAGGATGCCGCCAGCGCCGCCGCCATGGCCGTCGATGCCGATGGCGTGGTGGTCGGCAGCGCGCTGGTCGCCACGCTGGCGGAAGCCGATGGCACCGGTGATGCCTGCGGGCGCGCGAAGGCGTTCCTGGCGCCGTTGCGGGCGGCCCTGGATGCCGGCTGACATTCACGGCCGTCGGCCTGTGCAGGCGCGATTTCAGGCTCGGGTGTGCGGGGATTCAAGTGCAAGCCCGAGCCGCGGTGAGACCTCCTGCTCGTCGTGGAGGGCAGATGCCGGTGCCGGCACCGCGGCGAGGATGCATATCGGGATGATCCGGATGGGGAAGATCCAGATGGGGAAGATCCCTCGCGACTGAATTCGCCCCTGCAACCGCATGGGCAGGCGTCCTGCAGTCCATTCGCCCCCGTCTGCACCCGAATGGGGCGCTGAGCTAGACTGTCGCCCCTCTGCGGCCCCATGGGGCCGCCTTGAATGGACCGTCATATCCGCATGAGCTGGCTCAGCAAATTGATGCCGTCGGGCATTCGCACCGACCATACCCCCACCCGCAAGCGCAACGTCCCCGAAGGGCTGTGGGAGAAGTGCAGTAACTGCGGCGCCGCGCTGTACCGCCCCGAGCTGGAGGAGAACCTGGAGGTTTGCCCCAAGTGCGGCCACCACATGGCCATCCGCGCCCGCGCGCGGCTGGCGGCGCTGTTCGATCCCGGCAGCACCTCCGAGATCGCCGCCAACCTGGGCCCGGTGGACGTGCTCAAGTTCAAGGACCAGAAGAAGTACAGCGATCGCATCAAGGCCAGCCAGAAGGCCACCGGCGAATACGACGCATTGGTCGCCATGCGCGGGCTGCTCAAGGGCCAGCCGCTGGTGGCCGCCTCGTTCGACTTCGCCTTCATGGGCGGTTCGATGGGCTCGGTGGTCGGCGAGCGTTTCACCCGCGCCGCCGAACTGGCGCTGGAGCTGGGCTGTCCGTTCGTGAGCTTCTCCGCCTCCGGCGGCGCGCGCATGCAGGAAGGGCTGTTCTCGCTGATGCAGATGGCCAAGACCTCGGCCGCGCTCGGACGCATGCGCGAGGCCGGGTTGCCTTACATCTCGGTGCTGACCAACCCCACCACCGGTGGTGTGTCGGCCAGCTTCGCCATGCTGGGCGACATCAACATTGCCGAGCCGCACGCGCTGATCGGCTTCGCCGGCCCGCGGGTGATCGAGCAGACCGTGCGCGAGAAGCTGCCCGAAGGCTTCCAGCGTTCGGAATTCCTGCTCGAGCACGGCGCCATCGACCAGATCTGCGACCGCCGCGAGCTGCGCGACCGCCTGGCCGACCTGCTGGCAATGATGATGCGCCAGCCGGTGCCCTCGGATACCCCGGCGACGGCCGACGCGGCATGAGCGAGCGCAAGTACTTCGGCACCGACGGCATCCGCGGCCGGGTCGGGCAGGGCGTCATCTCCGCCGATTTCGTGCTCAAGCTGGGCAACGCGCTGGGCCGCACGCTGGCCCGCGCCGGCCATCGCCCGGTGGTGGTGATCGGCAAGGACACGCGCATCTCCGGCTACATGTTCGAGTCCGCGCTGGAGGCCGGGCTGGTCGCCGCCGGCGTGGACGTGCAACTGCTCGGGCCGATGCCCACCCCCGCGGTGGCGTTCCTGACCCGCACGCTGGGCGCCGATGCCGGCATCGTCATCAGCGCCTCGCACAACCCGCACTACGACAACGGCATCAAGTTCTTCTCCTCGCAGGGTGAGAAGCTCGACGACGCGACCGAGGCCGCCATCGAGGCCGCCATCGACGAGCCGTTCGCCACCGTCGAGTCGGAGAAGCTGGGCAAGGCCGTGCGCACCCGCGACGCGGTCGGCCGCTACATCGAGTTCTGCAAGGCCAGCGTGCCGCGCGGCTTCGACCTGCGCGGGCTCAAGGTCGTGCTCGACTGCGCGCACGGCGCCACCTACCACATCGCGCCGCTGCTGTTCCGCGAGCTGGGCGCGCGGGTGACCGCCATCGGCGCTGCCCCGGACGGGCTCAACATCAACGACGGCGTCGGCTCGATGCACATCGACAACCTCGCCGCCAAGGTGCGCCAGGCCGGCGCCGATCTGGGCATCGCCTTCGACGGCGACGGCGACCGCGTGCTGATGGCCGACGACCAGGGCACGCCGGTGGACGGCGACGACCTGCTGTACCTGCTGGCACGCGACTGGAAGGCTAGCGGCCGGCTCAAGGGCGCGGTGGTCGGCACGCTGATGACCAACTACGGCCTGGAGCAGGCGTTGGCGGCACAGGAGATCCCGTTCGTGCGCGCCAAGGTCGGCGACCGCTACGTGCACCAGGCGCTGGTGGAAGGCCACGGCGTGCTCGGCGGCGAGACCTCCGGGCACATTCTGTGCCTGGATCGCGCCACCACCGGCGATGCCATCGTCAGTGCGCTGCAGGTGCTCGAGGCGCTCAAGCGCGAGGGCCAGACTCTGCGCCAGGCCTTGGCGGGGCTGGCGAAGGTGCCACAGAGGACGGTGAACGTGCGCCTGGCGGGAAACGCCAAGGCCGTTCTGCAGACCGCCAGCGTGCAACAGGCGCTGCAGCAGGCGCAGACGGCGGTTGCCGGCCGCGGGCGGGCGTTCCTGCGCCCGTCGGGCACCGAGCCGGTGGTGCGGGTGACGGTGGAGGCCGACGACGAGGCGCTGTTGCAGACCACGCTCGATACCCTGGCCGGGGCCGTGCGCGCGGCGGTTTGAGCGGATAGCGCACGACCGCGAGAGGAGGACCGGGAGCGCTCGCGCGCCCGTTCGCATTGCCGGATGACATGGAAGCGAACGGCCGCCGCCATGGCTCGCCGCCGCCGGGGGCTTGTGTGAGAATGCGCGCCCTTGTCATGCATGCAGCAGGAGTTCGCGGTGAGCCGTATTCCCACCCTCGACATCGCCCGGTTTATCGATCCCGCCAGCGATGGCGATCGCGACGCGTTCGTCGCCGAGCTCGGCGCGGCCTATCGCGAATGGGGTTTCGCCGGCATCCGCAACCACGGCATTCCGCAGGCGCAGATCGATGCGGCCTACGATGCCTTCAAGGCCTTCTTCGCACTGCCCGAAGAGGTCAAGCGCAAGTACCACGTCGCCGGCGGCGGCGGTGCGCGCGGCTATACCGCCTTCGGCGTGGAGACCGCCAAGGACTCCAAGCATTTCGACCTCAAGGAGTTCTGGCACATCGGCCGCGAGATCGCCGACGACAGCAAGTACCGCGAGGTGATGCCGCCGAACCTGTGGCCGGAGGAAGTGCCCGGTTTCCGCGAGCACGGCTACGGCCTGTACCAGGCGCTGGACCAGCTCGGCTCCAGCGTGCTGGCGGCGCTGGCGCTGCACATCGGCCTGCCGGAGCACTGGTTCGCCGACAAGACCGATTCGGGCAACTCGATCCTGCGCCCGATCCACTACCCGCCGATCACCGCCGACGACATCCCCAACGTGCGCGCCGGCGCGCACGAGGACATCAACCTGATCACCCTGCTGGTGGGCGCCAGCGCCGCCGGCCTGGAGGTGCGCTCGCACGAGGGCGAGTGGGTGCCGTTCACCGCCGACGCCGACACCATCGTGGTCAACATCGGCGACATGCTGCAGCGCCTGACCAACCACGTGTATC
>JAFADB010000263.1 GCA_023425225.1 Pseudomonadota bacterium | reverse complement strand
GGAAGATCATGCGGATGCCGATCAGGAACAGCACGATGCCGCCGGCGATGGAGACCGACTCCTCGCGCAGGTGCATCATGCTCAGGAACACCTTGCCGCACCAGAGGAAGCCCATCAGGACCGCCAGTGCGATCAGCAGCTCGCGCGCCAGCACGATCCGCTGCCGCGTCGGCGTCAGTGGCTTGAGCACGCTGAGGAAGATCGGGATGTTGCCCAGCGGGTCCAGGATCAGGAACAGCAGCAGGGAGGCGGAAAGGATGGTCATGTGGGGAAGCTCCATATCCCGCCGCGGCGCGATCGGCCGGCGGGCGACAGCAAGGTGATACAGGCGGCGGCGTACTCCGCCGGATCGGCGGGCTCGCGGTCCTCGTGGGTGTAGGCACGCGCGCGCAGCGCGGTGCGCATCGGCCCGGGCTGCAGCGCGCTGATGCGTACCGGGCCGCTGGCCTGTTCGGCATGCAAGGCGGCCAGCAGCGCCCGCTGCCCGCCCTGGGCGGCGCCATACCCGCCCCAGTAGGCTCCGGCCGTGCGCTCGGGATCGTCCAGCGCGAAGACCACCGCCGAATCCTCCGCGCGGCGCAGCAACGGCAGGCAGGCGCGGGTCAGCCAGGCACGGGCGGTCAGATTGACGTGGAGCGTCCGCGCGAAGATCTCCGGCGCAGCCAGCTCAAAGGGGGACAGGCCGGGGAAATCGGCCGCGCAATGCAGCAGCCCGTCCAGCCGCCCCAGCTCCGACTCCAGATGGCCGGCCAGCACGGCATAGTCGTCCGCCGCCGCACCTTCCATGTCCAGCGGATACAGCAGCGGCGCAGGCCCGGCCTCGGCCACGCGATCGTGCAGCCGCTCCAGCCGCGTCTTGCGCCGGCCGAGCAGGACGGTGGTGGCACCCGCCTGGGCGCAGGCAATCGCCGCGGCACTGCCCAGGCCGCCGGTCGCGCCCGCGATCAGCACGACGCGCCCCGCCAAAGGGGCCGCCGGCGGGTGATCGTCCAGCGATGGCATCACTGTGCGCTGGCCTCGGCGACGATGCGCTTGAGCTCGCCCGATTCGAACAGCTCCAGGGTGATATCGCAGCCGCCGATCAGCTCGCCGTGGATGAACAGCTGCGGGAAGGTCGGCCAGTTGGAATAGCGCGGCAGGTTGGCGCGTATCTCCGGCTCCTCCAGCACGTTCACCGTGTGCAGTTGGGTGGCCCCCGCCGCCATCAGCGCCTGCACCGCACGGCTGGAATAGCCGCACATCGGGTACTGCGGCGTTCCCTTCATGAACAACACGAGGGGATAGCGCTCGACTTCGGCCTGGATACGTTCCATCACCGGCATGGGGTTCTCCTGCAAGGGCAGCGGAAGGCGGGACCGTCCTGGTCGGATAGACTTCCGCATCTGCCCAACATTGTAAGGCCTGAGCGGCGTCTCTCGGGCGTCCTCCAGGCCCTTAGCCACCCCATGCCCATCGAACTTCCGGATCTGCCCTACTCCCGCACCGCGCTCGAACCCGCCGTTTCGGCCCGAACCGTCGACCTGCACCATGGCGTGCACCAGCGCGCCTATGTCGACGCCCTCAATGCCGGCATCGAGGGCACCGAACTGGCTGAGCTGCCGCTCGAGGAGATCGTCCGCAAGGCGCAGGGCCGGCTGTTCGAGTGTGCGGCGCAGACCTGGAACCACGATTTCTACTGGCGCAGCCTGCGTGCCCGCGGTGGTGGCGAACCCGGCGGGGCGCTGGGCGAGGCGATTGCCCGCAGCTTCGGCGATTTCGCCCATTTCCGCGACGAGTTCACCCGCGCCGCGCTTGACCTGTTCGGTCCGGGATGGGTCTGGCTGGTGCAGCGCACCGACGGCGCGCTGGCGGTGGTGGCCACCCGCGGGGCGACCACGCCGCTCACCGGCAGCGATACCCCGCTGCTGGTGTGCGATGTATGGGAACACGCCTATTACCTGGACCATCAAAACGATCGGGGCCAGTACCTGCAGGGCTTCTGGAAACACGTGAACTGGGACTTCGCGGCGTCCAACCTGCGGCATTGACCCACCTGCGAGATGGATCCACCGCCTTCGGCGCCGGCGCCCGGTGCACAGCGGCCCCTTCTCCCGCTTGCGGGGGCCGGATTTGATCGGGAGCGGACGGGGGACATCAAGCGGGAGCGCCGACAAGCCACAGCAGAAGTCCCCATCCGGTAGTGCGCACCACCCTCCCCGGCAAACGGGAAGGCGATACGGGAAATCCAGAATGCGATGGGTCAGCGCCCGCGCAGCAACTGCACCACCGGCTGCACCTGGGACTCGCGCGCCAACGCCGTCCCAACCCGTTCCAGCGCGGCCGCCAGGGCGTCGGCGGCATCGTCGCGCAGGGTGGCGTGGCCGATCTTGCGACCTTCGCGTGGCTGCTTGCCGTAGTCGTGCCAGTGGCCGGCAGGCTCGCACAGCACGGCACCGGCGTCGGGCAGGTGGCCGAGCCAGTTGAGCATGCAGGCATGGCCGAGCATCCGGGTATCGCCCAGCGGCAGGCCGGCCACGGCGCGCAGATGGTTCTCGAACTGCGAGGTCTCCGCCCCTTCGATGGTCCAGTGGCCCGAGTTGTGCACGCGCGGCGCCATCTCGTTGGCCAGCAGTTGGCCATCGCGGCAGAACAGCTCCAGGGCGAACACCCCGACGTAGTCCAGGTGCTCGGCCAGCCGGCGGGCATGGGCCATCGCGGCCTCATGCACCGCCTGCGGCTCGCCGGCCGGGGCCAGGCTCGCCGACAGCACACCATCCACATGCCAGTTGCGCGTCAGCGGCCAGGCGCGGAAACCGCCATCGCGCCCCCGCACGGCGACCACGCTCAACTCGTAGTCGAACGGGACGAAGGCCTCGGCGATCAGCCCGGTTTTGGACGCCTGCGCGCCCAGGGCTTCCCAGGCGGCATCGGCATCGGCCGGCGACTTGATGCGGAACTGGCCCTTGCCGTCGTAGCCGAAGCGGCGCGTCTTGACGATGCACGGGGTCCCGACCCGGGCCAGCGCGGCATCGAGCCCGGTGCGGTCGTCGAACGCGGCGAACTCGGGCACCGGGATGCCGAGGTCGCGCAACAGGGTCTTCTCCGACAGGCGGTCCTGCGCCACGGCCAGGGCGGCGGGATTGGGATGCACCGGCACGCGCGCGGCCAGCCACTGCGCGCTTTCGGCCGGCACGTTCTCGAAATCGAACGTGGCCACATCCACCCGCGAGGCGAACTCGGCCAGTATCGCCTCGTCGCGGTAGTCGCCCACCAGCAGCGGCGCCACCTGGCCGGCACAGGCATCATGCGACGGGTCCAGCACCAGGAACCGCAGCCCGAGCGGGGTCCCGGCCAGGATCAGCATGCGGGCCAGCTGCCCGCCTCCGAGAATGCCGATGGTGGTCATGAGCGGGGGTCGTCCGCGGCCATCACGTCGTCGGTCTGCTGTTGCCGGAACCGCGCCAACGCCTCGCCGATGGCCGGCTGCTCCGGCGCCAGCATCGCCGCGGCGAACAGCGCCGCGTTGGCGGCACCGGCGTTGCCGATGGCGAAGGTCGCCACCGGCACGCCGGCCGGCATCTGCACGATCGACAGCAGCGAATCCAGCCCGTTCAGCGCGCGCGACTGCACCGGCACGCCCAGCACCGGCACCGCGGTCTTGGCCGCCAGCATCCCCGGCAGGTGCGCTGCGCCGCCGGCGCCGGCCACGATCGCGCGCAGGCCGCGCCCGGCGGCGGCTTCGGCATAGGAAAACAGCACGTCCGGCGTACGGTGCGCCGACACCACTTTCACTTCGTAGGGCACGCCGAGCGCATCGAGCTTGAGCGCGGCATGCTGCATGGTTTCCCAGTCCGAGCGGGAACCCATCACGATGCCGACGAGCGGCGCGGGTTGGTTGGAGGTCATGGCCGTCCCCGGTATTAAAGACGTATTCTAGCCATCCTCCACGCAAGACGAAGACCGGATGGACCGCAAACTGCTCGACCTGCTGTGCTCGCCCGACACCCGCCAGCCCTTGTCGCTGCTCGATGCACCCGGCCTGGAAGCGCTCAACCGCGCCATCGCCGCGGGCAGCGTGGTGCGCGCCGACGGCACCGTGCAGGGCGGTCCGCTGCGCGAGGCACTGGTCACCCGCGATCGCAAGCAGGTGTTCCGAGTCGACGACGGCATCCCGGTGCTGCTGGCCGAGGAAGCCATCGACACCGCGCAGGTCGCGGATTTCCCCGGCAAATGACCGCAACGGCCGGCCTCTCCGCGCCGCCTGCAGCGGTCGTGCAGGCCGATGTGGCTAGGGCGCTGGCCGAGGACATCGGCAGCGGCGACGCCACCGCCGTGCTGCTGCCCGACCAGCCCGACGTGGCCCACCTGCTGTGCAAGCAGGCCGCGGTGATCGCCGGGCGTCCCTGGTTCGACGCCACCCATCGCACGCTCGATCCCGACGTGGCGATCGACTGGCATGTCGAGGAAGGCGCGCAGGTCCAGGCCGGCACCGTGCTGGCCACCCTGCGCGGCCGCACCCGCCCGCTGGTCAGCGCCGAGCGCACTTCGCTGAACTTCCTGCAGACCCTGTCGGGCACGGCCACCACCACGGCGGCATTCGTGGCGGCGGTGGCCGGTACCGGCACGCGCATCCTCGACACCCGCAAGACCCTGCCCGGCCTGCGGCTGGCGCAGAAGTACGCGGTGCGCTGCGGCGGCGGTCACAATCACCGCATCGGCCTGTTCGACGCGGTGATGCTCAAGGAGAACCACATCCGCTCCGCCGGCTCGCTCACCGCGGCGGCGCGCGCCGCGCGCGCGCAGCATCCGGCACTGCCGCTGATCATCGAGGTCGAGAACCTCGCGCAGCTGCGCGAGGCACTGGAGGTGGGTTGCGAACGCATCCTGATAGACGACTTCGAACCCGCCCTGCGGCGCGAGGCCGTGCGCATTGCCGCTGGACGCATACCGCTGGAGGTTTCCGGCAGCGTCGATCTGCAGGGCATCCGCGCCATCGCCGAGGACGGCGTGGACTGCGTCTCCGTCGGTGCGCTCACCAAGCACGTACGCGCCATCGACCTGTCGCTGAAACTGGGTCCGGTGCGACGCTGATCGGCCGGGTCGCTTCCGGACGACCAACCGGGGCGCTTGCCTGGCCGGATAGCGCCCCTGCAGATATCCGGACCGCGTTGCGCGCCTGCGCCTTCGACCTGGCCGTTTCACAGTTCATGGCCGCGGACTTTGTCACGCTGCCGCTGCCCTCTCCCACAAGGAATGCAGCCGATGCGGAACCGCTGGATGGCCTGGTGCGGCCTGGTGCCGATCTTGCTGATGGCCTGGCAGGCGCGCGCGGCCGAAGTCTGCGACCTGCCGCCGCGCTACGGACTGGCCCCGGTGGCGGTGGCCATCACCCGCGTGGCCTGCGAGGAACACCGGCAGTGGCTGCGCCCGTTCATCGACCGCAACGGACGCCTGGCCAGCCTGCGTGTCACCGAGGCCGAAAGCGGCTACCTGGCCGACCACGGTGTCGTCGCCTGGCAACGCACCGCCAGCTACTGGCGCGAAGCGGGAACGCTGGATGCCGTGGCCGACCTTCCCGGTGCCGCCAGCTGTGCCCAGCCGTACGGGTCGCGCTACACCGACAGCGACTGCCGCGCCTTCCTGGTCGATACACCGTGGTCGGCGACCTTCGTCTCCTGGGTGATGACGCGTGCGGGGTTGGCCGGCTTCCACCGTTCGCCGCGGCACATGGACTACATCCGCAGCGCCTGGCGCGACGCCGCGACCGGGCCGTACCGCCTTGTGGATCCGGCCAGCGAGAAGCCGGAACCCGGCGACCTGCTGTGCTTCATCCGCGGACGTAGCCAAGCGCTGGGCCACGCAGGCCTGCTGGCCGCGCTGGCCGGGCGCGGCCCGGTGCCGGCGCAGTCGCATTGCGACATCGTCATCGCCGCGAACGTCGGCGGCGACCGCACGCTCTACCTGATCGGCGGCAACGTGCTCAACGCGGTGACCATGCGCAAGCTCGAGCTGGACCGGACCGGCCGCCTCGTCCTGCCGGCCGCCGCGCCGCAATCAGCCCAGGGCGAGGCCGAGACCACCGCGCCGGGCGCGGAATGCACGCCGGGCCACGAGGAGCTGTGCGACTTCAACCGACAGGACTGGGCGGCACTGTTGAAACTGCAGGTGCCGGCGGCGCAGGCGGCACCGTAGCCGAGGCGATGGATACGGCGGCGCGCCTTGTCGGCGAGCCGGTTGCCGGCATTTCCCGCCCGACTTTCGCAACCGGGCAGGAAAGCAAGAGCACCCCTCCCCAGCCCTCCCCTGCTGCGCAAGGGAGGGGGCAACGGCCGAGCTGTTCGGATTCGGGCCCGGTCCACGTTGATTGCCCATCCGTAGCGATCCGGGTCGGCGCAATTCGCCGAAACACCGTCTTGCCAGCGGAAGCCGTGACTGCTTTCGTTCAGATCGCACGCAGTCGCCGGGCCTCCGCCTTTGCGAGCTGGGCCCTTGCCTTCGCGAGGACGACAACCAGCGCCAGGCGATCAGGACGGTTTCCCAAGGCCGGCCGCACCACTACAGTACGCCCATGCCGAGCCTCATCCTGCTGATGATCGCCGGCGCGGCGGCGTTCGCGTTCTGGAACTCCTCCCGTGCCGCCGCCGAACGCGCCGAAGCCCTCGGCCGCAACGCCTGTCGTGCGGCCGACGTGCAATGGCTCGACCAGAGCGT
>JAFADB010000138.1 GCA_023425225.1 Pseudomonadota bacterium | reverse complement strand
TCGTCGCGCAGGTTGATCACCAGCGGCCGCGACGGCGCGTCGAAGTCCGGCGTGGCGATCAGCACCGGGGTGACGTCGTCGTCCTCGTCGCTGCCGGCGATCTGGTGCGGGATGTAGGCGTCCTCGTCGAACGCCCACAGCAGGTCGTCCAGTTCCTCGGCCTGGGCGGCGTCGCGCGCCAGCACCAGCGTCGGCAGGTTGGCGTCGCAGGCCTTGCGCGCCAGCTCGCACACCAGCCGCAACGGCTGCTCGAGGAAGCGCGGCTTGGCGATCAGGTAGAAGTCGGCGCGGGGCATGGGGGCAGGGCTTCGTTATTCGGGGTTCGGGATTGGCGAGGGCGCGGCATGGTCGTCGAGCGGCAGTACGGCAAAGGCGAGGGCCGGGCGCTCGTCCCGGACACCACGCGCTCCGCCCACGGCCGCCGACTGGCCATGCCCGTCGCGAATCACGCGGTGGCGGCCGCGGCGCGGTCCAGCAGCCACTGGCTCAGCAGCCCGACCGGGCGGCCGGTGGCCATGCCGCGCTTGCCGTCGTCGCTGGCCACGCCGGCGATGTCCAGGTGCGCCCAGCGCTGGCCCTCGGTAAAGCGCGACAGGAAGCAGCCGGCGGTGATGGCGCCGGCCCAGCGGCCGCCGATGTTGTAGACGTCGGCGAACACCGAGTCGAGCATGCCCTGGTACTCGTCCCACAGCGGCAGGCGCCAGGCTCGGTCGAACACCTGCTCGCCGGCGGCCAGCAGCTCGTCGGCCAGGTCGTCGTGCTTGCTCATCAGCCCGGCGGTCTGGTGGCCCAGGGCGACCATGCAGGCGCCGGTCAGGGTGGCCAGGTCGACCAGCGCGGCCGGGTTGAAGCGCTGCGCATAGGTCAGCGCGTCGCACAGGATCAGCCGGCCCTCGGCGTCGGTGTTGCCGACCTCGATGGTCTTGCCGGACATGGAGGTGATCACGTCCGACGGCCGGTAGGCGTTGCCGTCGATGGCGTTCTCCACCGCCGGCACCACCGCCACCAGGTTCAGCGGCAGCCGCGCCTTGATCGCGGCCACGACCGTGCCCAGCGCGTTGGCTCCGCCGCACATGTCGTACTTCATCTCCTCGATGCCGCCCTGGGTCTTGAGGTTGACGCCGCCGGTGTCGAAGGTGATGCCCTTGCCGACCAGCACGTAGGGACGGGCGTCGCCGCAGCCGTTCCACTTGAGCACCACCAGCTTCGGGCGGTTGGCCGAGCCGCGCGCCACCGCCAGCAGCGAGCCCATGCCCAGCGCCTCCATCTGCTGCTCGTCGAGGATCTCGGCCTCGGCGCCCTCGTGCGCGGCGGCGAACGCCTGCGCCTGCTCGGCGATGTAGGCCGGGGTGCAGATGTTGGGCGGCAGGTTGCCCAGCTCACGGGCATACTCCACGCCGGCGGCGATGGCCTGGCCCTGGGCCAGCGCGGCGGCGTCCCGGCCGGCGACCGCCAGCTGCTTCAGGCCCGGCTCGGCGGCCTTCTTCTGCCCCAGCGTGGCGGTGTAGCGGTAGCCGGCATGGTCGGCGGTGACGACCGCCTGGCGGATGTTCCAGCCCGCGTCGCGCCCGGGCACGGGCAGTTCGGACAGGGTCAGCAGCGCGCTGGAGGCCGGGCCGGTCTTCAGCGCACGCACGGCGTCGCCCACCGCCTTGAGGTACTGCGGCACGCCGAACTTGGCCGGCTCGCCCAGTCCGACCACCAGCACCCGCGCCGCGGAGACGCCGGGCAGGTCGTGCAGCAGCGCGGTGCTGCCGGTCTTGCCGGAGAGGTCGCCCCGCGCCGCCAGCGCCGCCAGCCGGCCGCCGGAGGCGGCATCCACGGCCTGCGCCGCGGTCGGGAGGGTCCTGTCGGCGAAGGCGCCGACCACGATGCAGTCGAACGCCGCCGTCGCCGGCGCGTCTTGATTCAGGGTGAATTCCAGGGACATTGAGCAGATTCCATAGCCGA
Source organism: Pseudomonadota bacterium (assembly GCA_023425225.1). GTDB lineage: Bacteria > Pseudomonadota > Gammaproteobacteria > Xanthomonadales > Xanthomonadaceae > MMGLT7. The sequence goes on along the minus strand of JAFADB010000138.1, from coordinate 3,168 downwards.
AACGTACAATCGCGGGCTGTTTACGCCAGCCATGCCAGGCTGCCGCAGTCGCGAACGAACTTAAGAGTTTAAATCAACCCCACCCCATGCCGAAGCTCGATCGATACCTGCTGGGCGATTTCGTCCAGAGTTTCTTCGCCACGTTGATCGTGCTGCTGGTGGTCAGCGCCGGCGGCGTGCTGGTGGCCATCCTCGGCAACATCGCCGACGGACGCCTGCCGGCACGGCTGCTGTTCTCGCAGCTGGGGCTGCAGTTCCTGGTCTACCTGCCGTTGATCCTGCCGCTGTCGCTGATGCTGGGCCTGCTGCTGGCGCTGGGGCGGCTGTACCGCGATTCGGAGATGGCGGTGATCACCTCGCTGGGCATCGGTCCGCGACGGCTGCTGCGGCCGATCCTGATGCTGGTGCTGCCGGTGGTGGCGGTGGTGGCGATCTGCTCGCTGTGGCTGGGCCCGTGGGCCAGCCGCACCGCCGACACGATGATCGACGACGCCAACCGCTCGGTGGTGCTGGCCGGGCTGGAGGCGGGCACCTTCACCCCGCTGTCCGGCGGCGGCATCGTCTACCTGTCCACGGTCTCGCCCGACGGCACCGGGCTGGGCAAGGTGTTCATGCAGCGGCAGAAGGACGACCGCATCGACGTGGTCAGCGCCCAGCGCGGGACGATGTTCTTCGAGGGCAAGACCGACCGCTACCTGCGGCTGGAGGACGGCTGGCGGGTCGAGGGCCCGGCAGTCGGGGACGGGCTGGACTACCGGATCATGCGCTACGAGAGCAACGAGGTGGCGCTGCCCGACCGCAGCCAGCCGCGCGACGAGAACGATCCGGAGACGATGCCGACCACCGCGCTGTTCGGCGACGAGCGTCCGCCGGCGCAGGCCGAGCTGCAGCGGCGCATCACCCCGCCGCTGCTGGCGCTGGCGTTCGCGCTGCTGACCCTGCCGCTGTCGCGCAGCTCGCCGCGCAAGCAGAGCTACGGCCGCATCATGCTGGCGTTCCTGGCCTACGTGGTGGGCAACAACCTGATGGTGCTGGGCACGCAGTGGATCTCCACCGGCAAGCTGTCGCCGGCCTGGGGCCTGTGGTGGCTGAGCCTGCCGCTGCTGGCGTTCTCGATCTGGCTGTACCTGCGCGACGGCCGCCTGTCGCGCCCGCGGAGGACCGCATGAACCTGCGTCCGCGGCTGCACGACCTCTACATCGGCAAGGCGGTGCTGTCCTCGGTGCTGCTGACCTGGACGGTGCTGGTGGGCCTGTTCGTGATGATGGGCATCTCCGACCAGTTCAAGGACATCGGCAAGGGCAGCTACACCTTCGCCCATGCCGTGGCCTATGTCGCCTACACGGTGCCGCGCCACGCCTACACCCTGTTCCCGACCGCGGCGGTGATCGGCGCGCTGATGGCGCTGGGCCAGCTGGCGGCGACTTCCGAGCTCACCGCCCTGCGCGCGGTGGGCCTGTCGCGCAAGCGCCTGAGCGTGTCGGTGTGCGCGGCGCTGGTGCTGCTGACCGGGCTGATGATCGTCAACGGCGAGACCCTGGCGCCGTGGGCGCAGGCGCAGGCGGACACGGTCAAGAACAGCGCCAAGTTCAACGCCGACATGACCACCGCGCGTTATTCCGGGCTGTGGGCGCGCGAGGGCAACACCTTCCTCAACGCGCAGAGCGGCGAGGAGCGGCTGGAGGAGGGCGGTGGCACCTCGCTGCAGCTGCACGACGTGCGCCTGTACCAGATGGGCGAGGACGGCCGGCTGGAGGTGCTGACCCATGCGGTGACCGCCGAGCACCGCGCGCAGGGATGGACCCTGCACCAGGTGCGGCGCGACACCTTCGGCACGCGCGAAGTCACCCGGCAGGCGGTCGACCAGCTGCCCTGGGAGTCCAGCCTCGATCCGGCGGCGCTGGCCGCCGGGCTGGCCCGGCCGCGCAACCTGTCCGCGCACGACCTGCGCAACAGCATCGAGTACCGCCGCCGCAACGGCCTGGACGCACGCGACTACGAGGACCAGTACTGGAGCCGCTGGTTCTACCCGGTGAACGTCATCGCCCTGTGCCTGGCGGCGATCCCGTTCGCCTTCGGCACCCTGCGCAGCGGCGGCATGGGCAAGCGGCTGTTCCTGGGCATCCTGTTCGCGCTGGGCTTCTGGCTGCTGCAGCTGTTCTTCGGACGCATGGCCGGCGCGCTCAAGTTCGACTACCGCATCGCCTACGCGCTGCCGCCGATCGTGATGCTGCTGGTGTCCGGGTGGCTGTTCCGCCGGCGCAGCAGCTGAAGCAGGCGCGGAAGCGGCATGGGCCGCGATGGCGCGATGTTGCGCAAACTAGGGTAGCCGGGTAGGCATCGCGGCTTGCGCCGCTCCCACGGGCAGCTCCCGCGCTCGTGGCCCTTGGAACGGTTGCGCGCCGCTCGTGCGGGCGCCGCTGCCGGATGCCGGCGGATCAACGCGGCCTTGAAGCGGTCCTCGTCATCCGGGTGCCGCTGGCCCGGTCGTGCCAGGTCAGGCGCTCGCGGTCGATCCATGCCCACCAGAATCCCAGGCCCCCCAGCGCCAGCGACAGCGTGCCCAGCGCGAACCGCAGCCACAGCGCCGGCCAGGAGGGACGCCCGCCGTCGCGGCCGACCAGCCGCAGCCGCCACGGCCGCATGCCCAGCGTCTGCCCGCCGCGCCGCCAGCTGAGGGTGGCGTAGAGCCCGGTCGCCAGCCAGCAGCCCAGCCACAGCGACCACTGCAGCGCACTGAACGGGGCGATGTTCTCGCGCGCGCCGTGGCCGGCCAGCGTATAGCCCACGGTGAACAGCGCCGACAGCGCCAGCCACAGCGCCAGCGCCGGCCACAGGTCGTAGAACAGGGCGAGCAGGCGCCGGCCGATCAGGGCCGATGAGCGCGCGGGCAGGGGGTCTTGCGGGGCCATGGCGGCAAGCATACGGCCTGCCGGCGGTCGCAAGCCGCCTTCCCATGACCGTCGTCCAGGCCCCAGGTGCATGGTTGCAGGGGAAAGTTCCCCGTCAGGCGTCGAATGCCGGGAATGCGAGGATCCCGACGTGCCCGGCCCCTCCGGACCCGGACCGAGGCTTGCACGCTGAACCTTGTGCCTCGCGTAGGCGGGAGGCGCTTCCAGCAGCCGACGCGCTTCACTATGGCCGAATGGTCACGGCGGGTCATCCAGG
>JAFADB010000087.1 GCA_023425225.1 Pseudomonadota bacterium | reverse complement strand
CCCGGCAACGCCGTCCGCGTGGCGCCGTGCAGGGGAACCGAAGCGTTAAAGACGACGACGGCACGGCCGATACAGCAACCGTGACTCTGTCGAGAACGTCCATGTCTTCACACCTCCTCATCCGCTTGGCCCCCCCTTTGGCGCTGACCCTGCTGTTCCCCGTCGCGGTCGGCTTCGACTGGCCCGGCGCAGCACGCTGGGCGATCCTGACCACCATGACCCTCAGCTGGCTGGGATTCGCGGCGTGGGCCATCTACAGCCAGAGCCGGCGCTCGCCCGAACACCTGCGCATCCTGCGCGAGCAGGACCAGTTGCTGACCGAGCTGCGCAGCTTCGTCGGCAACGAGATCGACGGCTCGCGCGGCGAGATCGAGCGCGCCCGCGAACTGATCCGCCAGGCGGTGGCCGGACTGGGCGGCAGCTTCGATGCGATGAGCCGCAAGTCGCGGCAGCAGGGGCAGGCGGTGGCGCGGATCGTCGACCGCGCCGGCGACGACGGCCATGCCGGCGTGGACGTGGCGCGCTTCGCCCAGCACGCCAGCCAGCGCATGGAGCAGCTGGTCGAGGCGCTGGAGCAGGTCAGCGGCCAGAGCAGCACCACCGTGCACCACATCGACGAGATGGCCCAGCACCTGGACGGCATCTTCGCGCTGCTGGAGGACGTCAAGTCGATCGCCGACCAGACCAACCTGCTGGCGCTCAACGCCGCCATCGAGGCCGCCCGCGCCGGCGAGGCCGGCCGCGGCTTCGCGGTGGTAGCCGACGAGGTGCGCAACCTGTCCGAGCGCTCGACCACCTTCAACGAGCAGATCCGCAAGCTGGCCCACAGTTCCAAGGACGCCATCGCCAAGGTCCGCGAGACGGTCACGCAGATGGCCTCGCGCGACATGGACCGCTCGCGCGAGGCGCGCAACGAGGCCGCGGCGATGCTCGACAACGTGGCGGCGATCAACGCCGCCCTGGGCGAAGGCATGCGCGAGATCTCCGAGTGCGGCCGCGCCATCGATGGCAGCGTCGCCGAGGCGGTGCGCGCCCTGCAGTTCGAGGACATCGCCACCCAGGCGCTGGGCGGCGTCCATACCCACCTCGACCGCCTGACCGCGATCAACAAGGAAGCCCTGGCGCTGCAGGAACTGCTGCAGCGCAATGGCGGCGTGTTCGACCACGAACTGATCACGGCGCTGCAGCGCGTCGGCAGCCGCCTGCGCGAGATGCGCAGCGAGTGGGAGAAGCCACCGCACAAGGCCGTGGCCCAGCAGAACATGGGGGCCGGCACGGTGGAACTGTTCTGATCCCCGACCGCATCGAAGACGATCCCCGGCCTGCGCCGGGGATTCGGCTTCAGCGGTCTTGTCCAGGTAGTGCCTGACGATGCTGCTCGACCCCACCGCCGAACGTGCCGCAGAGCTGTCCACGGGCATCCGTGGCGGCATCCTGCGCGAGATGCCGGCGGCCGCCGTTCCCGCCCGGCCGGCACGAAGCACGGCCGCACTGGCCCGGCTGGAGGAAGCGGCGCAGGCGGAACTGCTCCACCTGCGCGGAACGCTGCCACCGGCCGAAGCGCCGGTCGATCCGCTGCTGTGCGAGGTGTGCTGGGACCTCGGCGTGGATGGCATGCGGGCAATGGAGCTGGGACACCACGCGACGCCGCCACGGACGTAGGCAGGCCGGCATACGCCGTACGTATCCGGGCCCGCGAACCATCCGCCCCCTGCCGTCCCGTCACTGCAGAACCTGTTCCGCGTCGATGATCTCGACACCACCCAATTGCCCGGCCAGCGGCTGAACCGGGGTTCTGGCGACGCCTGCCAGTGGCAACTCCGCACGCCTGGACGATGTCGGCCACCATGCAGGTGGCAAGGCCTCCCCGCGCCCCGGACCTGCGGATGGTGCAGGTCCGGGAAAGCGCATGAGCGCCCCCCTCATTGAACTCGGCATGCACCCCTCATGCTTTCCGGACGGCCGATGTAGCGATATGACTCCGGCCTGTTCCCGCGCCGGACGAGCGACTGCCGATGCTTGTCCGTGCCGTCCATCCCGCCCTGCCCCGCCCCGCCCCAGCCTGCTGGATGAAGCGGCGAATGTCTCCGCATCCGCGATCGGGATGTTGCCGCCGATGCGGCTTGTCGGCGGGCGCAACCACGGCAGGCCTGGTGGCGTAGCCAGCTTCGTGCGAGCTGGCAGTTCTGGTCATTGCGTGCCGCCATCTGGTCGAGCAGCGTCGAGTGCATCGTCGGAACGGACGCCGGCATGGCGTGCGGGTGCGGGCTAATGCAACGCCCCACCTGGGCTAAGGCCCGCTCGTTTGGTCGGCGCAACGCAGTTCGGCAAGCCGGCGCCGTTGTGCCAAGGCAAGTGGTGCCGGCCAGTTGCCGACGGTCGTGTCCATCCCGGCGATGGCCGCGGACACGTCCGGACCGGTCGCTGCCTGTGCAATATCGGCATCCGCGCGGCAATTGCTGCGTACGTGGTGCGATGCCGCGCGGCCAGCTCACGCTCCTCGCCTGCAATCCCCCCCCCCCGAGGGTGACGACATTCGCCCCGAAGGCCGGTCCGCGAAGCGCCCTGGAGCGCGCTTCATCCTTTCAGGGGCGAACGGCCTGCGCCGGCAACGTCGGTCGCGGTCCCGCCGCGAACAGGGCCGCATCCGGGGTGCAACGTCAACTGCCGGCCTGCAGCAGCACCGGCCCGGCGGCACGCAGCGGAAGGCGCTCGCGCATCCACTGCACCAGTTCCCGCGGCGGCAACGGCCGCGCGTGCAGATAGCCCTGGATCTCGTCGCAGCCCTGCTGCAGCAGCATGGCCTGCTCCTGCACGTTCTCCACTCCCTCTGCAACGACCTCCATGCCCAGCGCATGGCCGAGATGGATGATGGCCTGGGTCACTTCCGCGGTTCCGGCGTCGGTGAGCATTTCCTGCACGAAACTGCGGTCGATCTTCAGCCGCTGCACCGGAAAGCGGTTCAGGTAGTGCAGGTTGGAGAAGCCGGTACCGAAATCGTCTACCGCCAGCAGGATGCCGTGCTGCTCGAACATGTCGAAGCAGCGGCGCAACGGCTCGCTGTCGCGGATCAGGGCCGATTCGGTGAGTTCCAGTTCCAGTCGTTCCGGCGCCAGACCGTGCTGGCGGCACAGCGCGACGACGCGCTCGCCGAAATCGCGGTCGCGGAACTGCACGGCCGAGACGTTGACCGAGATGCGGTCGAAGGCCACTCCGGCCTGCAGCCAGGCCGCCGCCTGGCGGCAGGCCTCGCCCAGCACCCATTCGCCGAGCCGCTCGATCTCGCCGCACTGCTCGGCGATGGGAATGAACTCGGCCGGGCTGCAATAGCCCTGGCCCGGGCGGTGCCAGCGCACCAACGCCTCGATGCCCGGCGCGCGCTTGCCGTTGACGTTCACCAGCGGCTGGTACACCAGCGAGAACTCCTCGCGATCGATCGCGCCGTGCAGCGCATGTTCGATCTCCAGCCGTCGCTGCGCCCTGGCCAGCACGTCCTGGCTGTAATAGTGATAGGTGTTGCGGCCCGACTCCTTGGCCGCGTACATCGCCGCGTCGGCGGCGCGCAGCAGGTTGTCGAAGCTGCACAGCGCCTCATCCTGCAGGGCGATGCCGACGCTGGCACCCACCTTGAGCAGCTTGTCGCCGGTGTGCAGCGGCTCGGCCAGCGCGGCGATCAGCTTGCGCGCCACGTGCCCGGCATCCTCCGGCGCGCTCAGGTCGCGCAGCAGCACCACGAACTCGTCGTCACTGAAACGGCCGAACAGGTCATTGTTGCGCAGGTTCTGGTGCAGGCGGCCGGCGGCCAGCTTCAGCAGGGTGTCACCGGTGGCGTGGCCGAAGGAATCGTTGATGCTCTTGAAACCGTCCAGGTCCACCAGCAACATCGCCAGCGTGGTGCCGCGCTCGCGGGCCTCGAGCATTGCCTCCTCGGCCTGCTCGCGCAGCAGGAAGCGGTTGGGCAGGCCGGTCAGCAGGTCGTAGTGGGCCAGCAGCTCGATGCGTTCGCTGGCCTCGCGCTCCTGGGTGACGTCGCGCAGCAGCACCACGAAGCGCGCCGGCAGGCCTTCGCGTTCGTCCAGCTCGACCAGCACCTGCACCCATACCCGCTGCCCCGAGTGCCGGTAGAAGCACAGCTCCAGCTGCTCGGGCAGGCCGCCCTCGGCGATCCGCACCAGTGCCGCCTCGAAGGCATCGCGCGAATCCTGGGTGTACATCTGCAGTGCTTCGTCCAGGGTGATGTCGATCTTGCGCAGGCCATGGATGCGGTAGCACTCCTCGGTCCACTGCATGCGCCGCGTCCCCAGCTCGATCTCGCAGCCGCCGATCTTGCCCAGCGCCGATACCCGGTTGAGCAGTTCGGTACGCCAGCGGATCAGCGCATCGGTCTGGCGCTGGACGGTGACGTTCTGCACCTGGCCCAGCACGCGCTGCACGCGTGCCAGCCCGTCGAATACCGGCTGGGCCCAGATGCGCAGGTACAGCGGCGCCTCGCGGTCGCGCACGATCTCCACTTCCACGTCGACCACGTGGCCGTCGCGGCGCATCCGCCGCCATGCACTGCAGAACTGGACCGCCGATTCACGCGACAGGTGCCGCAGCCAGGCACGCAGGCCGTTGACCTGGCGCGCATCGATTCCCACCAGTGCCTGCAGCTCCTGCGACCACCACAGCTGCCCCTGCGTTATGTCCCACGACCAGCTGCCCATGCTGGCGATGCGCTGGGCCTCGTGCAGCAGCGCCTGCTGGTCGCGTACCTGCTGTTCCTGCAGCTTGGATTCCTGGATGTCGGTATGGGTGCCGATCATCCGCAGCGGCCGGCCGTCGGCGTGACGCGAGACGATCTGACCCCGGTCGAGCACCCAGCGCCAGTCGCCGTCGTGCTGGCGCAGGCGGAATTCGCAGGCATAGGCATCGGTGGCGCCGTCCAGATGGGCGCCGATGGCATCGCGCAACCGCTCGCGATCGTCCGGATGCACCATTTCGAACAGTTGTGCGGAGTTCCTGGGCACCTGGTCGGGCGCATAGCCGAGCATGCCGGCCCAGCGTGCGGAGCGGTGGGTCCGGTCGCTGGCGATGTCCCAGTCCCACAGCCCGTGCCCTGCACTTTCCACCGCGATCTCCCAGCGATTGGCGCCGTGTTCGCCGAGCGCGTCGGGCACGCTCACCGTGTAGGCCAGCAGGTGCCCGGCGCCGTCCTGCACCGCCCTCAGGCTGGCATCGAGCATCTGCTCGCCATCGCCGGGCAGGACACAGGGCACCTGGCCGCCTTCATGTGCCAAGGACTCGCGCATCGGCGCCAGCCGTTCCCGGTAGGCCTGCAAGGTCGCGGCCAGCCCCATGGCCTGGGCCGCACGGTTGCAGGCCAGCGGGCGGCCATCGGTGTCGAGCACGGCCAGCGCCGAGGTAAGTGGATGCTGCAGCAAGCTGGCAATGAGTCCTTGATCCACGCCGAATATCCGGTTGCCCCCGTGAACCGGGGATGCAAGGGTTAACGGCGGCAACTGCACTTAATTAAGAGGCGCGCGATGCCGTTAAGATGGAGACTGCCGGCTGCCGCCCCTTCCTGGCCATGCTTCCAGATCCTCCCGCCACGCCCCCGAATGCGTCTTCCGCCCAGCCGCTGGCACGACGGATGGGCCGTGGCATCGGCCTGATCTGCGCGGTCTACCTGCTGCTGGGCGTGGCGTGGATCCTGTTCAGCGACCTGCTGATCGAGGCGGTCACGTCCTCCCCGGACGCGATCACCCGCTTCCAGACGATCAAGGGCGGGCTCTACGTGGTGGTGACCTCGCTGCTGCTGTACCTGCTGCTGCGGCCACTGGCGGCGCAGGCCAACGAGGCCTACGGGCAACTGGCGCGCTCGGAAGCCGCCCAGCGCGAGCTGTTCGAGTCCAACCCCAGCCCCATGTGGGTGTACGACCTGCAGACGCTGCGAATCCTGAAAGCCAACTACGCCGCGCTGGAATTCTTCGGCTGGGACCCGGCCCGGTTCTCCGAGCGCTCACTGCTGGACCAGTGGCCGGCCCGCGAAACCCCGCGCCTGCAGGCCATCATCGAGGCGCTGCGCCAGGACATGACGGCAAACCGCCTGGACCGCGAGGAGCTGCTCGACGGCCAGGGCCGGCTCCACCAGGTGGAGATCCGCAGCAGTCCGCTCCAGTACCAGGGCCGTCAGGCGCGCCTGGCGGTGGCCACCGACCGCTCCGCCGAACACCAGGCGCAGCTGCGCCGCGACCAGGCGATGGCCCGGCTGCAGGAAGCCCAGGTCATCGCCAGGCTGGGCTCCTGGGAGTTGGACCCGGCCACCGGACTGGGCAGCTACGCGGAGCAGACCTATCGCCTGCTCGGCCGCCAACCGCCTTCCCCGCCGCGCGCGCACGGGCTGGACGAGTTGCTGGTGGCCGGCGACGGCCTCACCCAGGCCAGAATTGATGCCCTGCTGGAAGACATCGGCCACGGCCGCCAACAGCAGATCGACCTGCTGCTGCCGCTGGCCACCGCGGACCGCGGCCAGCGGATGATCCACGTCCGCGGCGGGCCGATCGAGCGCGACGACGGCAGCACGATCTACCACGGCACGCTGCAGGACGTCACCGAGCACGAGCAGTCGCGGCGCCTGCTGCACGAACGCGAGGACCAGTTCCGCGAACTGGTGCGGGTGCTGCCGGACGGCGTGCTGATCCTGTCCGATGAGCGGGTGATCTACGCCAACAGCACCTGCGCGGCGCAATTCGGCTACCCCATGGAGCGGCTGCTCGGCGAGCCGCTGCAGCAACTGGTGGCGCCGTCGGACCTGGCCGCGGTGCGCGGTTACCTGCAGCATCCGCCGCATGACACCGCCGCCGCACGCATGTGTCGCGCCGACGGCTCGCTGTTCCGGGCCGGGCTGGCGGTTGGCCGCGTGCGCTACAGCGGCCGCGACTGCAAGCTGCTGATCGTGCGCGACCTGAGCGAACCCGAGCGCATGCGCGACGCGCTGGCCGCCGGCAACGCCGAGCTGCAAGCGATGGCGCGACGGTTGTTCTCGCTGCAGGAGGACGAGCGCCGGGCGATCTCGCGCGACCTGCACGACGACATCGGCCAGTCGATCACCGCGATGAAGCTGTCCGCGCACGCGGCGATGGAGGAGGAGGACAGCGCCCGCCGCAACGAGGACCTGGCCGAGATCGGCCACCTCGCCGACACCACCATCGGCAAGCTGCGCAACCTGTCGATGCTGCTGCGGCCGCCGCAGCTGGACGCACTCGGACTGGAAGCGGCGCTGCGCTGGCAGGCCAACATGCTGTTCCGCGCCTCGCCGGTGCGGCTGCAGGTGGAAGTGGAGACGCTGCCGCGGCGTCCCGGCAACGAGGTCGAGCAGGCCTGCTTCCGCATCGCCCAGGAAAGCCTGACCAACGCGCTGCGCCATGCCTGCGCCGGCGAGGTGTGCATCCGCTTGGACGACGAGGATGGCCGCGGCCTGCGCCTGGAGGTCAGCGACGACGGCGACGGCTTCGATCCGGATGGACCGCGCGGGCTGGGCCTGATCATCATGCGCGAACGTGCCCAGGCGGTGGGCGGCTCGCTGAACCTGCATACTGCCCCCGGTGCCGGCACCCGGATCGAGCTGCGCCTGCCCTATGCAACCCCGCGCGACCGCGAACCAGAGGACTCCTGACCGGCGATGTGGAACCCCGTAACGGAAGCCGACCAAGAGCTGCCGCCGCGCCTGGGCGCGGGCAACCCCGAACTGCTGGCGATGGTGCGCGAAGCCGTGTCCGGCGGTGCCGGGCTGGTGCTGATGCATGTGGACATCGACCACTTCGCCTCGGTCAACGAGAACATGAGCGCCGACATCGGCGACCAGGCGCTGGTGATGCTGGCCCAGCGCCTGCGCGACCATCTGCGCGGGCGCGGCATGCTCTGGCGCCACGGCAGCGACGAGATGGTGATCGCGGTACCGCGCACGCCCGACTGTCCGGCCCCCGAGGTGCTGGCCGAGGAGATCCGCCAGCAGATCGAGCTGCCGCTGTCTGTACTGCCGTACACCCTGTTCATGACCGGCAAGATCGGCGTGAGCCTGTGCCCGGAACACGCCCGCTCTTTGTCCACCCTGCTCGACCAGGCCGAGGACGCGGCCTACCAGGCCGCGCGCGAAGGCGGCAACCTGGTGCGGGTGCATGCGGCCTACATGCCCTCCAGCGCGCACAGCGAGAGCATCATCGCCCGGCAGATCATCGATGCCATCCCCAACGGCGAATTGCGCCTGCGCTACCAGCCGGTCGTCAGCGCGCGCGACGGCCGTATCGTCGGCCTGGAGACGCTGCTGCGCTGGCAGTCGCCGACGCTGGGCATGCTGGTACCGGAGCGCTTCATGCGCACCGCCGAACGCCTGGGCGTGATCGTGCAGATCGGCAATTGGGTGCAGCAGTCAGCCTTCCGCCAAGTACGGCAATGGCGCGACCAGGGATTCGACGACTTCAACATCGCCATCAACGTTTCCACGCTGCAGCTGCTGCGGCCGAACTTCTTCGGCGAAACCATGACCCTGCTGCAGAGCGCCGGCGTGCCACCGACAATGGTTACGCTGGAGATCAACGAGAGCGCGCTGACCAACAACGTCAACTTCGTCCACGAGACGCTCTCCCACCTGCGCAACGAAGGCATCAGCCTGTGCCTGGACAACTTCGGCACCGGCGATTCCAGCCTCAGCGCACTGGTGCGCTACCCGGTGGACAAGCTGAAGATCGACCGCAGCTTCATCAAGAGCGCGCCGGCCGGCAACCGCGAGGCCGCCATCGCCCGCGCGATCATCGCCATGGGCCACCAGTTGGGCATGACGGTGATCGCCAATGGCGTCGAATCGCAGGCGCAGCTGGGATTCCTGCGACGCAACGACTGCGACGCGTTCCAGGGCTACATGTTCGGCGAACCGATGTCGGCGGAATCGGCCGGGCTGGCGTTGCGACGCCGCTATCTGCGCCCGGAATCGTTCACCGAGAGCCGTCCGGACCGCACCCTGCTGCTGCTCGACGACGAGGAGAACGTGCTGCGCTCGCTGGTGCGCCTGTTCCGTCGCGACGGTTATCGCATCCTCGCCGCCGGCACCGTACGCGACGCCTTCGACCTGCTCGCCACCAACGACGTGCAGGTCATCCTGTCCGACCAGCGCATGTCCGACATGAGCGGTACCGAGTTCCTGGGCCGGGTGAAGATGCTCTATCCGGACACCGTACGGCTGGTGCTGTCCGGCTACACCGACCTGGCCACCGTGACCGAGGCGATCAACCGCGGCGCGATCTATCGCTTCCTGACCAAGCCGTGGAACGACGACGAGTTGCGCGAGCACATCCGCCAGGCGTTCCGCACCCACGACGAGCAACGCCGCGACGGCACGCCCTGACCCGGCGATGCCCGGAACCGGCATGTCCTCTGCCCAAGGGCAACGCCCTACCCGCTATTTCGGCTGGCGCAACGGCAGCCAGATGCGGAAGCAGGCGCCCTCGCCGGGTGGGCTGCTGACGTCGATGCGGCCGTGGTGCTTGTCGATGATGCTGTAGGAGATCGACAGTCCCAGCCCGGTTCCGCTGCCCACCGGCTTGGTGGTGAAGAACGGATCGAAGATGCGCTTGAGCAGGTCCGGCGCGATGCCGGGACCGTCATCGCGGAACTCGATCCACACATGGTCGCCCTCCTGGCCGGTGCTCACGGTGATGGTTCCGCGTTCGGCGATCGCCTGGCCGGCGTTGAGCAGCAGGTTCATGTAGACCTGGTTGAGCTCGGAAGGCAGGCATTCCACCAGCGGCAGTTCGCCGTAGTTCCGCTGCAGCGTGACCTTGTACTTGAGCTCGTTCCAGATGATGTTGATGGTCGATTCGAGCCCGGCGTGCAGGTCGGCCATCTTCCACGACTCGGAGCGGTCCGAATACGAGAAGTCCTTGAGGTCGCGCACGATCCGCGTCACCCGCTCGATGCCCTCGCGCGACTCGGCCATCAGCTGCGGCAGGTCGCGGCTGATGAAGTCGATGTCGAAGCGCTGGCGGATGTCGTCGATTTCAGGGATGAGCGCCTTCGGGTCGGGCGCGCGCAGGGCACGTTCGTAGGCCTCGATCAGGGTGAACAGGCTGCGCAGGTACTCCTGCAGGCTGCCCAGGTTCGAGTGCACGTAGCCGATCGGATTGTTGATCTCGTGCGCCACGCCGGCGGCGAGCTGGCCGATGGAGGCCATCTTCTCCGACTGCAACAGCTTTTCCTGGGTGCCGTTGAGCCGCAGGTAGGCCTGGCGCAGCTCGGCATGGCGCTGCTGCAGCTCGCGCTCGTAGTCCTGCTGGCCCTCCATGCCATGGAACAGCACCAGGAACGTGCCGCCCTGCGGCTCGGGCTGGAAATACAGGTGCACGATCACCACGTGCTTGTCGACCGGCAGGCTGCCGGTCCATACGCCATTGTCGCGCGCCTGGGTCAGCGCACCGGGTGGCAGCAGCGCATTCAGGCGTTCGCCGACCCTGCCCGCCTCGCCGCCGGCGGCATCGAGCAGTTGGCGGCGTGCCACCGGATTGGCGAATATCAGCTCGCCGGCATGGTCCAGCAGCAGCAGGCCCTCGATCATCCTGTCGCCCAGGCCGAGCAGGGTCTGTCGCGAAGGCAGGATGGCCGAGGAGAGTATGGAACCGGTGGTCGCGTCGTTGTTCACGGGTGCAGGCATCGTGAATGGGGGCGCTCAATAGTACGCGGCCGCGTGGGCCTGTTCACGGGCGACCGGCGGAATCCGGCGGGAGGACGGCGCGCGGAGGCGCCACCGGTATTCAGGCCACCGCGAGCGGACGGCTGGCGGTGAGGGCGCTGGACTGCCCCTGCGCGTCGTAGGCCGGCGCGCTTTCGCTGCGTCCGAGCTGGCGCAGGGCCCAGTTGACCTCGCGTCGACGGCGCGTCAGCAGCGCGCCGTTGGCGCGGTTGGCTTCGGCCAGCACGCGAAGGCGCTCGTGCGCATCCTGCGGCACGTCGGCTTCCAGCGCGCGCAACGCGTCCAGCTTGGCGGCCGTCGACTGGATCAGCGCCTGCACGTCGTGCTCGATCAGGGCCTGGCGTTCACCGGCCAGGGCATGCTCCAGCCGGTCCAGCAGCGTCAGCGGGCTGTCGCTCATCCGGCCAGCTGCTGGTCCAGGTCGAGCATGCGGCTGGCGATGGCGTCGGCGTCGATCTTGTAGCTGCCGTCCTGCAGGGCGGCACGCACGGCTTCCACGCGGCTGCTGTCGATGGCCGGCGCGGCGGAGAGCTCGCGCTGCAGGGTCTGCAGGCCGGCGGCTTCGCCGGTCAGGCGCAGGCTGTCGGGGCTGGCGACCGAATCGACCGGACGCGAACGATCTTCGCCGCTGGACGCCACTTTTCCGGCGCCAACGGCGACGCTGCGCAACGTCGCGGCGGTTGGCAAGGTGCCTTCGATTTTCTGGGTCATGAGGTGGATCCTGTGCGGTACCACTGGGATAGCGGCACGCGATCGGGGGACTTTAGGAGTTTTTTTGCATCATCGCGTCACCACCACGTCGCCGTTGGCCGACACGGTACCTTGCAGCACCCGCCGCGACGACAGGTTCTCGACGCTGATGCGCTCGTCCTCGCCTGCATCGGCCAGCGCGCGCCCGGCCATGCGCACCTCGACCCCGCCGCGCCGGGCGATCAGGGCGACGCTGTCGCCGCGCCGCACCAGCCGCGGCGCCACCAGGTCGCCTGCCGACAGCAGACTGCCTGCGGGCAGGGTGCGACGGACCACGCGCCCGACCGCCATGCCCGGATCGGCCAGCGCGGCACCGGCGATGCGCGAGGCATCGCGCGTCTCGGTGACTATATCGGCCACGCCCACGGTTTCTCCAGCGGCCAGGCCGCGGGCAAGCACCAGCACCGTCTGGTTGCGCCGTACCTTGAGCGGCACGAACAGACGCCAGCCGGCCGCCTGCGGGCAGCTGACCTCGACGGTACTGGTGCCGGTGGGCTGGGCCTGCAGCGCCACCGGGCATCGCGGCAGGCGCATGGCCGGATCCAGCGTGGCCTCGGCCTGCGCGCCCTGCCCCACGGTGCTCAGCGCAGCGGCACGGATGGATTCGACAGGTTGGTAGTCGGCTGCGCACGCCAGCGTCGGGAACAGCAGCAACAGCAGCAGGGACAGGCGCATGGAGGGCTCCATGGGACGGACATGCCGCAGGCGATGCAAGCGGCGTGCCGGAGCCGATGCCAGATGCGGGCTGGCGCCTCCGGCTGCGGGAGCGATATCCGGCATGCCCACATATATATGGATGCCTATGGGGATGCCTGACCGCTCACTGCCTGCGCCGGAACGACGGGCCGGCGATCCGCCCTGGACCACGCCCCCCACTCTGCCCGCTGCAGGGCTCAAGTTCCGTGCCCGCCGCGCCGATACCGGCTGCATGTCCCAAGACCTGCTCAACCGTATCGACCAGCGTACCCGCCTGGCCGGACACAACCGCCTGGCGCTGCTGCTGTTCCGCCTCGGTGGCCGCCAGCTTTTTGGCGTGAACGTGTTCAAGGTGCAGGAAGTGCTGCGCCGGCCCGAGCTGTTCCAGGTGCCGGGCCTGCCGCCGCAGTTCTCCGGTGTAGCCGACGTGCGTGGCCGCTCGGTGCCGGTACTCGACCTGGGCCTGGCGATCGGCCATCCCGAACGCGAGCCGGAGGCCGACACCTCCCCCGGCTACCTGGTGGTCACCGAGTTCAACCGCTCGGTGCAGGGCTTCCTGGTCAGCGGCGTGGAGCGCATCGTCAACATCGCGGTGGAGGACATCCATCCGCCCCCGGACCTGGGTGCCGAAGCCAGCTACCTGACCGCGGTCACCCGCTTCCAGGGCGAGCTGATCCAGGTGATCGACGTGGAAAGCGTACTGGCCGATATCGCCCAGTCGCGCGTCGACACCCAGCTCGACCCGTCGATGGCGTTGCCGGCGGAAGGCCCGCAGTTGCAGGTGTTGGTGGTGGATGACTCGCGCGTGGCGCGGCAGCAGATCCGCAGCGTGCTCGACCAGCTCGGCGTCGGCGCCACCCTGCTCTCGGACGGCAAGCAGGCGCTGGATCACCTGCTGCAGGTGCTGGCCGCCGGCGAGGATCCGTGCGAGCGCTACGCCATGGTTATCTCCGACATCGAAATGCCGGCGATGGACGGCTACACGCTGACGACTGAAATCCGGCGCAACCCGGGCCTGGCCGGGCTGTATGTGCTGCTGCACACCTCGCTGTCGGGCGTGTTCAACAACGCCATGGTCGAGCGGGTGGGCGCCAACGCCTTCGTCGCCAAGTACAGCCCGCACGAGCTGGCCGAGCACGTGCTGGCACGGTTGCACGCGGTGGTCGAGGCCCACGCCGCAGCCTGATCCGGCCCGACGAAAGGCCAAACAGGGCTGGCCCCCGGGCCCAAGACCGGTAGCGCCCCCACCGGACACCGGTTTGGCACGCTTCTTGCCTCTTCCCCGGCAACGATCCGCGGGAGAGCCGCATGGCCAACCTCATCAATGCCTACCTGGGCGTGCATGCCGATGCGCTGCCGCTGCGCGAGCAGCGCATGAAGCTGATCGCCAGCAACCTCAGCAACGTCGACACCCCCGGCTACAAGGCCCAGGACCTGGATTTCGACGCCGCCCTGCGCCAGGTGCAGGGCCAGGAATCGGCCGGCGGCCAGCTGCAGGTGACCGATGCCCGCCACATCGCGCTGGGCGCCGATAACCTCAATCCGTTCCAGGTCACTCGCGAGGCCAGCCAGCCCAGCCTGGACGGCAACACCGTCGATCCCGACACCGAGCGTGCCGCCTATGGCCGTGCCGCGCTGGAATACCGCGCCTCGCTGAGCTTCGTCGAATCCAAGGTGCGCACCCTGCTCACCGCGATCACGGGGCAATGAGCGATATGCCGCAACGGCTCTCCTCTTCTTCTCCCGCTTGCGGGGCTGTGGCCGCCTTTTCGGGGGGGCGCGCGGCGACGGACGGGAGACTTTCGCTTCTGCTTTCCCATGCTCCAGGCAGCCCCCATCCGCCCTTCGGGCACCTTCCCCCGCAAGCGGGAGAAGGAAAGACAAGGACATATGCATGAGCAACCTGCCCATCTTCGATGTCGCCGGCTCGGCGCTGCAGGCGCAGTCGGTGCGCATGAGCACGATCGCCTCCAACCTGGCCAACGCCGACTCGGTCGCCGGGTCCGCCGAGGCCGCCTACAAGCCGATCGAGCCGATCTTCCAGGCCCAGCGCAACCCGGACGACTCCAGCCTGACCTCGGTCAAGGTCAAGGAGATCACCCAGAGCGAGGCGCCGCCGATCAAACGCTACGAGCCCGGCCACCCGCTCGCCGACGCCGATGGCTACGTGTATTCCCCCGACGTCGACCCGGTGGCGCAGATGGTCAACCTGATCTCGGCCTCGCGCAATTACCAGGCCGGCGTCGAAGTCCTCAACACCGCCAAGGAACTGGCGGTGGCCACCCTCACCATGGGCCGCTGAGGCTCCCCACGCCAGGCCGCGCCCGACGCGGCGGAGAACGCAGCATGAGCACCGTTTCCAGCGACATCTACAGCAGCCTCGGCCTGGGCGCCGCCACCAGCGCGGCCACCTCCAGCACGTCCTCGGGCGAGCTGGGCCAGGCCGATTTCCTGAAACTGATGACCGAGCAGCTCAAGCACCAGGATCCGCTCAATCCGATGGAGAACAGCGAATTCCTGGGCCAGCTGGCGCAGTTCTCGACGGTCCAGGGCATCACCAACCTGCAGAGCACGGTCGAAGGCTTCTCCACCGCGCTGGCCAGCGACCAGGTGCTACGCGGCGCGGCGCTGGTCGGCCACGAGGTGCTGGTGCCCTCGGCCAAGCTCGCGCTGGACGATTCGGCTACCGCGGTCAGCGGCGTGGTCGCCGCCACCGCCGCCGGCACAGTCAATTTCGACATCACCGACGCCAACGGCCAGTTCGTCAAGACGGTCAGCGTGCAGGCCGATGCCGCCGGCGAGGTGGCGTTCTCCTGGGACGGCACCGACGCCAACGGCAACCGAATGGCCGCCGGCCTCTACTCGGTCGCCGCCACCCAGATCGATGCC
The DNA here is from genome assembly GCA_023425225.1 of Pseudomonadota bacterium. Classification (GTDB taxonomy): domain Bacteria; phylum Pseudomonadota; class Gammaproteobacteria; order Xanthomonadales; family Xanthomonadaceae; genus MMGLT7. The sequence goes on along the minus strand of JAFADB010000087.1, from coordinate 10,195 downwards.
TCCAGCGGCGACAAGTCCACGCTGTCCACCTACGTGCAGGCGCCAGTGGAAAGCGTGACCGTCGGTTCCGACGGCCTGTACCTGAACCTCAAGGGGCTGGGAGCGGCCCCGATCGACTACGTGCTCCGCGTCAGCTGAGCCGGCAACCCCAGAACGAAACGGAGTCCAATCCATGGCTTTCAATACCTCGTTGTCCGGCATCAACGCAGCCAATGCCGACCTGAACGTCACTTCCAACAACATCGCCAACGTCAACACCACCGGCTTCAAGGAGTCGCGGGCCGAGTTCGCCGACCTGTTCCAGAGCACCAGCTACGGCCTGTCGCGCAACGCGATCGGCTCGGGCGTGCGGCTGAGCAACGTCGCCCAGCAGTTCTCGCAGGGCAACATCGACCCGACCGGCCGCAGCCTGGACCTGGCGATCTCCGGCGAAGGCTTCTTCACCCTGTCGATGAACGGCGCGCGCGTGTACAGCCGCGCCGGCAACTTCCAGACCGACGCCAACGGCTACGTGATCAATCCTCAGGGCGCACGCCTGCAGGTGTTCGCGGCCAACGCCAACAACGACGGCTTCGACGTGGGCCGGCTGACCGACCTGCAGCTGCTGACCACCGACAGCGCGCCCAAGCAGACCACCACCGTCAACCTGGCCTTCACCCTGCCGGCCAATGCCTCGGCGCCGGTCGTCACGCCGTTCGATCCGGCCGATTCCAACAGCTACAACTACTCCACCGGCGGCATCAGCGTGTACGACTCGCTGGGCGTGAGCCACACCCAGACTTCGTACTTCGCCAAGACCGCCAATGCCAACGAGTGGGAGGTCTACAACTACGTCGACGGCGTCCAGGTCGGCGCCCCGACCACGCTGCAGTTCTCCGACACCGGCGCCCTGACCTCACCGACCAACGGCCTCATCGCGCTGGACCCGTTCACCCCAAGCACCGGTGCGGGCGTGCTGAGCATGTCGCTGGATGTCAACGGCTCGACCCAGTACGGCGAGTCGTTCGCGCTGCGCGACACCCGCCAGGACGGCTACGCCAGCGGCAAGCTCAACGAGATCAGCATCGACACCACCGGCGTGGTGTACGCGCGCTATTCCAACGGCGCCGACAAGGCGCTGGGACAGGTGGCGCTGACCACGTTCGTCAATCCGCAGGGCCTGCAGTCGCAGGGCAACAACCTGTGGGCCGAGACCTACTCTTCCGGCAACCCGCGCACCGGCGCGCCGGATACCGCCAACCTAGGCCAGATCGAGGCCGGCTCGCTGGAAGCCTCCACCGTCGACCTGACCGAGCAGCTGGTCAACATGATCGTGGCCCAGCGCAACTTCCAGGCCAACGCGCAGATGATCACCACCCAGGACCAGATCACCCAGACCGTGATCAACATCCGCTGACCGCCCCCGGCGGCGTCCGCGCGGCGGCCTGGCCCGACCGCGCGGACGCTCCGCCGCCGCATCGCGCAAGGAGTTTCCCATGGACAAGGCGTTGTACGTCGCCATGACCGGCGCCCAGGCCTCGCTGCAGGCCCAGGGCACCGTGTCGCACAACCTGGCCAATGCCAGCACGCCCGGCTTCAAGGCCGCGCTGGCCAACACCGAGGCGTTCCGCATCCAGGGCAACGGCTACCCCTCGCGCATCGATGCGATGCACGTGGACCAGGGCTTCGACCGCGGTGTCGGCGCCCAGCAGGTCACCGGCAACACGCTGGACGTCTCGCTGCGCCAGGACCGCTGGCTGGCGGTGCAGGCCAGCGACGGCAGCGAGGCCTATACCCGCGGCGGCAAGCTCTCGCTCACGCCCAACGGCCAGCTGGTCACCAGCAGCGGCCGCGCGGTGCTCGACGAGGTCGGCAACCCCATCGCCATCCCGCCGCACCAGGCGCTGGACATCGGCGGCGACGGCACCATCTCGATCATCCCTCAGGGCGAAGGCCCGCAGACGATGCTGCAGCTCACGCGCATGCGCGTGGTGGAAGCACCGGCCGAGCGGCTGCAGCGCGGCGCCGACGGGCTGATGCGCAATACCGAGCCGGCGCAGCCGTTCGTGCAGGCGACCGGCAAGGCCCTGGACAGCGGCGCGCTGGAGGCCAGCAACGTCGATGCCGCCGGCGCGCTGGTGCAGATGATCCAGCTGCAGCGCCAGTTCGAGATGCAGGTGAAGGTGATCAAGCACGGCGACGAGAACGCGCAGTCGGCCAATACCCTGCTGCGGTTGAACGGCTGACGGATATCCCGCGCGGTCATAGTCGACGTCGGATCCGCGTTCGCCAGCCCCGATCGCCTTGCCAACCTGAGTCGCGTCGTGTGTCGGCTCTTGCGCATTCCTGCTTGCCAGACGTCATCTCCGCGAAGGCGGGAACCGCCTTCCGACAGCCGAATGGCTGCTCATCCAGTGCCTTGCCGCGGCAACGGCTCAAGTCGCTGGGTCCCCGCGTTCGCGGGGACAACGGTCGGTTTCGATACGAGATTGATGGTGGGCTCCAATCCGGTGCCTTGAAGGACACCGGGGCTTACGCACCTCCCACGTCATCCCCCTCCCGCACATCATGCGTGGTCGGCCCGGATGCGGCAGATTCCCGACACGCCCATTCCGGCCAGGCCAGGCGCATCCGCTCCGGCGCTGCAGCACATCCTGCGAATCTCCGGCTCCGCCCGCCGTTTCGGCACGGCGTTTGCATGGACACCGGCAACGGCGCAAATCCGGCGCCCCAGCGAGGAGCGAGGACATGAATCAGGCTTTGTGGGTCGCCAAGACCGGACTGGACGCGCAGCAGATGCGCATGTCGGTGGTCTCCAACAACCTGGCCAACACCAACACCACCGGCTTCAAGCGCGACCGGGCCCAGTTCGAGGACCTGCTCTACCAGCAGCTGCGCCAGCCCGGCGGTTCGACCTCGGCGCAGACGCAGCTGCCGACCGGCCTGCAGCTCGGCACCGGCGTGCGCGTGGTGGCCACCTCCAAGGACTTCGACCAGGGCAACCAGCAGCAGACCGGTCGCGCGCTGGACGTGATGGTCAACGGCCGCGGCTTCTTCGAAGTGATGATGCCCGACGGCACCTCGGCCTACACCCGCGACGGCAGCTTCCAGGTCAACGACCAGGGCGAGCTGGTCACCAGCAGCGGCTACGCGGTGCAGCCGGGCATCCAGATCCCCGAGGGCGCGCAGTCGATGACCATCGGCACCGACGGCACCGTCAGCGTGCAGGTGGCCGGCCAGGCGCAGTCGCTGGAAGTCGGTTCGTTGACGCTGACGGACTTCATCAATCCCTCCGGCCTGCAGGCCCGCGGCGAGAACCTGTACGTGGAAACCACCGCCTCCGGCCCGGCGCAGAACGGCACCCCCGGCCTGAATGGCCTGGGCACCGTGGTGCAGGGCGCGCTGGAAGGCAGCAACGTCAACGTGGTGGAGGAACTGGTGAGCATGATCGAGACCCAGCGCGCCTACGAGATGAACGCCAAGGCGATCTCAACCACCGACTCGATGCTCGGTTACCTCAACAACAACGTCTGAGCCCGGACATCGCCATGGCCCGTTTCCCTTCACCCATACGCATCGCCACGCTGGCACTGGTTCCCGCACTGCTGGGCGGCTGCGTGGCCGCCGGCGACATCCGCCCGTACGCGCCGATGGCACCGATCGTGCCGGTGGTCGCGCCCACGGCCGAACCCAGCGCCGGCGCGATCTATGCCGCCGGCCCGAGCCTGAACCTGTACGGCGACCGCCGTGCCCGCGAGGTGGGCGACCTGCTGACCATCACCCTGGTCGAGGCCACCACCGCGCAGACCACCGCCACCACCGGCATCAGCAAGAGCAGCGACATCTCCATGAGCGGGCCGACGCTGCTGGGGCGGCCGGTGACCGTCGGCGGCACCGCGATCCTGGACAACTCGGCCAGCTCGGACCACAGCTTCGACGGCTCCGGCAAGAGCGCGCAGAGCAACAAGCTGCAGGGCAGCGTCACCGTGACGGTGATCCAGCGCCTGCCCAACGGCAACCTGGTGGTACAGGGGCAGAAGAACCTGCGCCTGAACCAGGGCGACGAGCTGGTGCAGATCCAGGGCATCGTGCGCGCCGCCGACGTGGCACCCGACAACACCGTGCCTTCCAGCAAGGTGGCCGAGGCGCGCATCGCCTACGGCGGCCGTGGCGCGGTGGCGCAGTCCAACGCGATGGGATGGCTGGGCCGCTTCTTCAACTCGCGGCTGTCGCCGTACTGAGCCCGGGAGATACACGTGATGAACATCGACCTGTTGCGTCCCTTCTCCCTCGTCCTGCTGGCGCTCGCCTTCAGCGCCCCGCTCCACGCCGAGCGCATCAAGGACCTGGCCCAGGTCGGCGGCGTGCGCGGCAACGCGCTGGTCGGCTACGGTCTGGTGGTGGGCCTGGACGGCAGCGGCGACCGCACCAGCCAGGCGCCGTTCACCGTGCAGAGCCTGAAGAACATGCTCGGCGAGCTCGGCGTCAACGTGCCATCCAACGTCAACCCGCAGCTGAAGAACGTGGCCGCGGTGGCGATCCACGCCGAGCTGCCACCGTTCGCCAAGCCCGGCCAGCCGATCGACGTCACCGTGTCCTCGATCGGCAACTCGGTGTCGCTGCGCGGCGGCTCGCTGCTGATGGCCCCGCTCAAGGGCGCCGACGGCCAGGTCTACGCCATCGCCCAGGGCAACCTGGTGGTCGGCGGCTTCGGCGCGCAGGGCAAGGACGGCTCGAAAATCTCGGTGAACGTGCCCAGCGTGGGCCGCATCCCCAATGGCGCCACGGTCGAGCGCGCCCTGCCCGACGTGTTCGCCGGCAGCGGCGAGATCACCCTGAACCTGCACCAGAGCGACTTCACTACGGTCTCGCGCATGGTGGCGGCGCTGGACGACAGCTTCGGTCCCGGCGTGGCCCGCGCGGTCGACGGCGGCACCGTGGCGGTGCGCGCGCCGACCGATCCGGGCGCGCGCATCGGCATGCTGGCGCGCATCGAGAACGTCGAACTCACCCCCGGCAGCGCGCCGGCCAAGGTGGTGGTCAACGCCCGCACCGGCACCGTGGTGATCGGCTCGCAGGTGCGGGTGAGCCCGGCGGCGATCTCGCATGGCTCGCTGACCGTGACCATCAGCGAGTCGGCCAACGTCAGCCAACCCAACGCCTTCGGCGGCGGCCAGACCGTGGTGACGCCGCAGTCCAACGTCAGCGCCAGCCAGGAAGGCAACCGCATGTTCAAGTTCGAGGGCGGCACCACGCTCGACGAGATCGTGCGCGCGGTCAACGAGGTCGGCGCCGCCCCCGGCGACCTGATCGCCATCCTCGAGGCGCTGCGCCAGGCCGGCGCGCTGAGCGCGGAGCTGGAGGTGATCTGACATGCGCATCTCCGCCTCGCCCATCGAACTGAACCCGGCCACCACCAGCGATCCGCAGAAGATCGATCAGGTGTCGCGCCAGCTCGAAGGCCAGTTCGCGCAGATGCTGATCAAGAGCATGCGCGATGCGAGCTTCGGCGACTCGCTGTTCCCCGGCGAGAACCAGATGTTCCGCGAGATGTACGACCAGCAGATCGCCAAGGCGATGACCGAGGGCAAGGGCCTGGGCCTGTCGGCGGTGATCGCCCGCCAGCTCGGCAAGGCCGACGGTGCGGCGCAGCCCGCCTTGAACCCATCGATCGGCGGCACCCCGGTCAGCGGCGCGCAGGCGGCCAAGGCCTATTCGCTGGTGGCCGGCCAGTCCGGCGGCGATGCGCTGCCGCTGGAACAGGCCACCCCCGCGCTGGACCTGATCGCCGGCCGCGACACCTCCAGCCTGCATGCGGCGCTGGGCAGCGGATCGGCCGAGGACTGGTCGCTCGACGATCGCTGGACCCTGGCGTCCGCCGACGGCGATCGTCCCGACCCTGCGTCCGGCGACAACCTCACCCATGCGGCCGGCCAGGCGGCGGCTGCCAACCTCGGCGAACGCACGCCGGAAGGCTTCGTCGCCAGGATCTGGGGCCACGCCCAGCAGGCCGCACGCGAACTGGGCGTGGACCCGCGCGCACTGGTGGCGCAGGCGGCGCTGGAAACCGGCTGGGGCCGCAAGGGCATCTCCCGCGGCAATGGCAGCGACGCCAACAACCTGTTCGGCATCAAGGCCGCCGGCTGGTCCGGCGAGCGCGTCAATGCCGGCACGCACGAGTACGTCGACGGCGTCAAGCGCAGCGAGCGCGCGGATTTCCGCGCCTACGGCTCGGCCGCGGAAAGCTTCTCGGATTACGTGCGCCTGCTCAAGAACAACCCGCGCTACCAGCAGGCGCTGCAGGCCGGCACCAACGTGCGCAAGTTCGCCCAGGGCCTGCAACGCGCCGGCTACGCCACCGACCCGTCCTACGCCGCCAAGATCGCCGCCATCGCTGCCGGCCCGACCATAGACCGCGCCGTGGCCGCCGTGGGCGATGCCGCCACCGGTCTGGCGCGCAGCTTCGCCAGCAACGCCGTCCCGACCGGGACGTCTCCCCTTCGACGCTGAGGTAATCGCCCATGTCCGTCCTGTCCACCGGCACCGGCGCCCTGATCGCCTTCCAGCGGGCGTTGTCGACCGTCAGCCACAACGTCGCCAACATCAACACCGCCGGCTACAGCCGGCAGACGGTGTCCTTCGCCACGCGCACGCCTACCGAGTACGGCTACGGCTACGTCGGCAACGGCACCAAGATCACCGACATCGGTCGCGTCGCCGACCAGCTGGCGATCTCGCGCCTGCTCGACAGCGGCGGCGAACTGTCGCGGCTGCAGCAGCTGTCCTCGCTGGCCGATCGCGTCGACAGCCTGTTCTCCGACACCGCCACCAACGTCGCCGGGCTGTGGTCCAACTTCTTCGATGCCGCCAGCGCGCTGTCGTCGGACGCCTCGTCCACCGCGCAGCGGCAGAGCCTGCTCGACAGCGCCAGCTCGCTGGCCACGCGCTTCAAGCAGCTCAACGGCCAGCTCGACAGCCTGTCCACCGAGGTCAACAACGGCCTGATCGCGGCGGCGGACGAAGTCAACCGCCTCACCCAGCAGATTGCCAAGCTCAACGGCCAGATCGGCAACAACGCCGCCAATGCCTCGGCGGACCTGCTCGACCAGCGCGACCAGTTGATCTCGCAACTGGTGGGCTACACCGGCGGCACCGCGGTCACCCAGGACGGCGGCTTCATCAACGTGTTCACCGCTGGCGGGCAGGCGCTGGTGGTGGGCACCACCGCCTCCACGCTGACCACCGTTGCCGATCCCTACCGGCCGGAACGGGTGCAGTTGGCGATCCAGACCCAGGGCCTGAACGTCACCCTCGACGAGAAGGCGATGGGCGGGCAGATCGGCGGGCTGCTCGAGTTCCGCAGCAGCGTGCTGGACCCCACCCAGGCCGAGCTGGGGCGCATCGCCGTGGGCCTGGCCGCCAGCTTCAACGAAGCCCATGCGCAGGGCGTGGACCTGTACGGCGCGCTGGGCGGCGACTTCTTCAACTACGCCTCGCCCAAGGTGGCCGCCAACCCGGCCAACACCGGCAGCGCCGCGCTCAGCGCCAGCTTCGGCGATCTCTCCGCGCTGGACGGGCAGAACCTGCTGATCAAGTTCGACGGCACCACCTGGAGCGCCAGCCGCACCGATACCGGCGCCAGCGTGGCCCTGAGCGGCACCGGCACCGCCGACGATCCGCTGACGGTCAACGGTGTCGCCCTGGTGGTCTCCGGCAGCGCCGCCGCCGGAGACCGCTTCCTGCTGCAGCCCACTGCCGCTGCCGCCGGCAGCCTGTCGGTGGCGATCACCGATACCTCGCGCATCGCCGCGGCCACCGCGGTCAAGGCCAGTGCGACCCTGTCCAACCTGGGCACCGGCACGATCGGCAGCGTGCAGGTGAGCGATGCGGCCGATCCCGATCTGCTGACGCCCGCGTCCATCGAATTCATCGACGCCACCCAGTACACCATCAATGGCGACGGTCCCTATTCCTACAGCGCCGGCCAGACCATCGGCGCCAACGGCTGGAGCTTCATCCTCGACGGCATCCCGGCCGCCGGCGACAGCTTCACGGTCGAGCCGACCGGTGCCGGCTCCAGCGACAACGGCAACGCCAAGCTGCTGGCCGCGGTCGAGAACCTGAAGGCCTTCAACGGCGGCACCGTCACCCTCAACGGCGCCGTCTCGGGCCTGACCACCGCGGTCGGCTCGGCCGCGCGCGCGGCCGACTATGCCTCCGAGGCGCAGAAGATCATCAACGACCAGGCCCAGGCCACGCGCGATTCGATCTCCGGGGTCAACCTGGACGAGGAAGCAGCCGATATGCTGAGACTGCAGCAGGCCTACCAGGCCGCCTCGCAGATCATTTCCACCGCCGACACGATGTTCCAGAGCATCCTCAACGCCGTCAGCCGATGAGCCATCGCCGATGAACACCCGCATCTCCACCAGCATGATGTTCAGCCAGTCGGTGGCCACCATGCTGGCCAAGCAGACCAAGATGGCGCACCTGCAGCAGCAGCTGTCCACCGGACTGAAACTGGTCACCGCCAAGGACGACCCGGTAGCCGCCGGCACAGCGGTGGGACTGGACCGGGCGCTGGCCTCTCTGGAGCAGTTCGGCAAGAACGCCAACACCGTGCAGAACCGCCTCGGCCTGCAGGAGAACGCACTGGCGCAGGCCGGCGAACTGATGGCGCGCGTCAACGACTTGACCATCCAGGCCAACAACGCCGCCCTCACCAGCGACGACCGCAAGGCCATCGCCTCGGAACTGTCTTCCATCCACGACAGCCTGCTCAGTCTGGCCAACAGCACCGACGGCACCGGCCGCTACCTGTTCGGCGGGGCCGCCGACGATGCCGCCCCATTCGCCAAGGTCAACGGCCAGGTGGTCTACAACGGCGACCAGACCCGCAAGCAGGTAGAGGTCGCCGCCGACACCTTCGTGTCCGACGCGCTGCCGGGCAGCGAGATCTTCATGCGCATCCGCACCGGCGACGGCAGCGTGGACGCGCAGGCGGCCACCGGCAACACCGGTACCGGGCTGCTGATGGACTTCAGCCGCGACGCAAGTTCCGGCAGCTGGAACGGCGGCAGCTATACGGTGCAGTTCACTGCCGCGGACGCCTATACGGTGCTGGATGCCAACGGCGACGAGGTCGCCAGCGGCACCTTCGCCACCGGCGAGGACATCGGCTTTGCCGGTCTGCGCGTGCGCATCGAGGGACAGCCCGCCGCCGGCGACAGCTTCACCATCGGGCCTGCGGCCAGCCGCGACGTGTTCTCCACGATCACCGACCTGGTCAACGCGCTGAACACCGATCCCGCCACCGATGCCGACAAGGCGACACTGCAGAACGCGTTGCAATCGGCGTTGCGCGACGTGGGCCAGGCATCGTCGAAGATGATCGACGCACGCGCCGCCGGCGGCGCCCAACTGGCGGCGATCGACAGCGCCACCGAAGTGCGCGCCGCCAACGAGGTCACCCTCAAGACCACCCTCTCCTCCATCCGCGACCTCGACTACGCCGAGGCGATCGGCCAGTACCAACTGGAGCAGGCGGCCCTGCAGGCTGCGCAGAGCATCTTCCTGCAGATGCAGGGCATGTCGCTGTTCAACCGGCTCGGCTGACGCCTTGCACGGATGATCGTAGGCCTGGCGTCCTGGCGGCTCCGGGCCTTCTTGCCGATGGCTGCTCTCGGTGCCGCGTCGTCCAATCCAGGTACTCGCAACAAGACCAACTACCGTCGTCCCCGCGCAGGCGGGGACCCAGCGCCTTCAGCCTGGATCGCACCAGATCGCTGCCCAAAGACACATACTGCTGTCCGGTGAAACTCCGATCGTCGCTCCCACATAAGCGGAGCCAATGGACGTTGCCGCAGTCGCCCCGAACGTCCCTGGATGACCAGCCGTTCGGCTTCCGGAAATCGCCTCCCGCCTTCGCGCGGATGACGAACACGGGATTCAGCGCGCAAGCGCCAGTCCGGTTCCTGGCAGGCTCCGGTCGCCACCGCGCCGGAAGCACCCCTCCCCAACCCTCCCCTGCGCGCTACGCGCGCAAGGGAGGGGCCAAAGGCGTTGCCCTGGCGATCCGATACGGAACCAGCGCCATCGAAAATCAGCCTAAAGTTTCCAGCACCGCCGCCGAATCTGTATCTCCTCGCCCGCCCGCAAGTGCTGGCAAAGGCTGAGAAAAAGCTGAAAAACCGCCGCATTGCGCTAAAGGTTGTTG
>JAFADB010000049.1 GCA_023425225.1 Pseudomonadota bacterium | reverse complement strand
TGCGCCATCGCCGCGGCGGCCTCGTTCCTGATCCTGCCCGACTGGCAGGGGCGCCGGCTCAACCAGGTGGCAGCCAACGTGGTCGCCGCCTGCGCGCGCTACCTGGCCGAGGTGCTCTCGCACTACCACGGCGACCGCCAGGGCCCGCGCGACGACCTGGGCTACCGCATCGCCCGCCGCGACATGCACAACGCCGACGCGGCGCTGTCGGTGGCGCTGTCGAACATGCTGCGCGAGCCCGGGTATTTCCGCCGCAAGCTCGATGCCGGCTTCCGTTTCCTGGCATTGTCCAACACCCTGCTCGGCTTCCTTTCCGCGCTCGGCGCGCACCGCGCGCCGCTGGGCGACCACCCGGACGATGCGCTGATCGCACAGGCCGGCGAACGGCTGCGGCAGGCGCTGGACGAGATCGCCAGCGCGCTGATGGCGCGCCGGCCGGTACCCGGGCGCCACGACGACGAGGAAACCGCGCTGGCGCAGCAGCTGGAGGCCATGCCCGACACGCTGGACGAGAAGCACCGGCTGATCCGCACCCAGCTGCAGCTGATGCTGCGCCTGCTGCCGCAGCTGCGCGCGGCCACCGACGCGCTGGTCGGACCCGATCCGGCCACGCCGGCTCCACCGGCCCCGGCCGCCAGTCCCGCGACCGCCTGACCGCAGGCACCGCCGCACGATGCCCGCGGCGCCCCCTGCGTGGCAGCGAGGGCGGAACCCTCGCTGCGACCACGCGTGAACCGACCCGCGCCGCCGAACCGGGCCGGGCCGGTCCGTGAGGCAGGCCCGGCTAGCGCGACGCGGGCACGACGCCGCGATCCGACACGTCCGCGCCGCGCCGGCGCGAGGACCGCTCGTACACGACGCAGCCCAGCGCCAGCACCGCCAGCAGCGCGCCGACACCGACCACACCGTTCCAGCCGGCGAAGGCGTAGGCCGCGCTGCCCAGCCACGAGCCCGCCGCGCCACCGATGAAGTAGCAGGTCATGTAGGCCGAGGTGATGCGGTTGCGCGCAGCCGGGTCGAGCGCGTAAATCACCCCCTGGTTGGCGATGTGCACCGCCTGCACCGCGACGTCCAGCAGCAGCACGCCGACGATCAGCGCGGCCAGCGAATGCGCGCCGGCCAGCATCAGCAGCCACGCGCCCAGCAGCATCGCCAGGCTGCCCCAGATAACCCGCCGTCCCAGGCCGCGGTCCACCAGCTTGCCTGACAGGTTGGCGGCCAGCGCGCCGGCCGCGCCGATCAGCCCGAACAGGCCGATCGCCTGGGTGCCGTAGCCGTAGCCCGGTCCCGACAACAGGAACGCCAGCGTGGTCCAGAACACGCTGAAGCCGGCGAAGGTCAGCCCGCCCAGCAGCGCGCGCGAACGCACCACCGGCTGCTGCCGCAGCAGCGCCAGCACCGAGACGATCAATGGGCCGTAGCGCAGCGCCGGGTTGCCCGGCGCCCGCGGCAGGCCGCGCCACAGCAGGCCGGTCACGACCAGCATCGCCGCGAACGCCACCCAGTACACCGCATGCCAGCCACCGATGCCCGCCAACAGCCCGGACACGGTGCGCGCCAGCAGGATGCCCAGCAGCAGCCCGCTCATCACCGTGCCGATCACCCGGCCGCGCGCCTGCGGCGCGGCCAGCGTGGCGGCGAACGGCACCAGCAACTGCGCACCGACCGAGCACAGCCCGGCCAACATAGTGCCGAACAGGAACATCGCGAATCCGCTCGACAGCGCGCACACCAGCAGCCCGACCGCGCTGAGCAGGTACAGGCTCACGATCAGCGTGCGCCGCTCGAAGCGGTCGCCCAGCGGCACCAGCAGCAACAGCCCGGCGGCATAGGCCAGCTGCGCGGTGGTCACCACCGCACCGGCCTGGCGCACGCCCAGGCCGAAGGCATCGGCCAGGGTCTGCAGCAACGGCTGCGCGTAATAGTTGCCGGCCACGGCCAGGCCGCAGGCCACCGCCATCAGCAGCACCAGGCCCTGTCGCAGCGGCGCGGCGGAGGAAGGCGTCATCGGATTGCACCCACAGTTTCGAGGACGGCGAGTCTGGGCGCGACATCCTCATCTCGCAAATGTATTGTTTTCACCATATCCATCTTGTTTCGAGATCGAATGATCAGCCTGCGCCAGCTCGAGTTCGCCGTTGCGGTCGCCGAGGAAGGCGGCTTCACCGCCGCGGCGCGGCGCTGCAACACCGTACAATCGGCGCTGAGCCACCAGATCGCCAGGATCGAGGACGAGCTGGGCGCACGCCTGTTCGAGCGCGGCACGCGGCGGGCCCGCCCCACCGCCGCCGGCCAGGTGTTCCTGCACAACGCGCGCGAGACCCTGCGCGCGGCCCGGCGCCTGCACGAGGAAATGGCGCAGGCGCTGGGCAACGTGCGCGGACGCATCACCCTGGGCCAGATTTCATCGCTCAACCGGGTGCCGGTGCCGGCGCTGCTGGCGCGCTTCCGCCAGGCGCACGCCCACGTCGACGTGCACCTGCGCACCGGCATGAGCGAGGCGCTGCTGGAGGACGTCGCCCAGGCGCGGCTGGACGTGGCCCTAGTCGGCGTCGGCACGCACGTGCCCCTGCCCGAGCAGCGGCTGCTGCTGTACGAGGAAGGCCTGTCGCTGATCGCCTCCGCGCGCCACCGCCTGGCCGGGCGCAAGCGGGTGGCGCTGGCCGAGCTGGACGACGTGCCGATGGCCGGCTTGACCGCCGGCGCCGGTGTGCGCGGCATCGTCGACCGCGCCTTCGCCGCGGCCGGCCTGCATCAGCGCCTGCAGTACGAGGTCACCCATGCCGAGCTGATGCGCCAGCTGGTGGCCGAGGACCTGGGCGTGGCCATCGTCCCGGACAGCATGGCCACGGCGATGACGGGGGTGGCGGTGATCGCGCTGAAGGAGCGTTTCCGCTTCCTCACCTACTCGGTATGGAGCGCCGACCCGACACCGGCCGCGCGCGCGTTCATCGCACTGTTGCGCGAGCAGGTGAGCGTGCGGGACGAGCGCCGCTAGCCGGACCGGCCTTCGCCGCGGTCCGTCGCCACGCGCTTGACTCAGTCCCAGCGCCAGGCCTCGCGCAGCTGCCCGGCCAGGAAATCCACGAACAGCCGCACCCGCGGCGCCAGGTGGCGGCCGTGCAGGTACACCGCATGCAGCGGCGCGGCGGCGATGGCGTGCCGCGGCAGCACCTGCAGCAGTCGCCCGGCCTGCAGGTCGTCGCCGACATCCCAGATCGACTTGAGCGCGATGCCCACGCCCTGCAGCGCCAGCGCATGTGCCGCCTCGCCGTCGTCGCAGACGAAGCTGCCCTGCACCCGCACCGCGGTCTCGTTGCGGCCGCGGCCGAAACGCCACTCGGCCACCGGCGCCTGACCGATCAGGATGCATTCGTGCCGCGCCAGCTCCGCCAGCCGCTGCGGCAGGCCGCGGCGTGCGGCGTATTCGGGCGATGCGCACAGCACCCGCCGGTTGGGCGCCAGTTCGCGCGCGATCAGCCGCGAATCGGCCAGCACGCCGTAGCGCACCGCCAGGTCGAAGCCGCCCTGCACCAGGTCCACCACGCCGTCGCTGAGCGAGAGCTGCACGTGCAGGCCTGGATGCGCGCGCGCGAAGCGCGCCAGCAACGGCACCAGCTGGCGCCGCCCCAGACTGTTGGGCGCGGCCACCCGCAGCGTGCCGACCACCCGGTCGTGGCGGCCGAGCAGCGTCGCCTCGGCCTCGTCCACCGCCGCCAGCACCCGCAGGCAGTGTTCGTGGAACAGCGCGCCCTCCTCGGTCAGCGACAGCCGCCGGGTGCTGCGGTTGAGCAGCCGCACGTCGAGCCGGCGCTCCATCGCCGCCAGCCGCTTGCTGACCACCGCCAGCGACAGCCCGAGTTCGCGCGCGGCCGACGACAGGCTGCCGCCGGCGACGATGCGCTCGAAGATGCGCAGGCCGGCCAGGTCGTCGAGCAGGGGCATTGTCAATGTTCCGGAAAGAATGCCTCTCCAGTATTGCCGATTGCCGCGCCACCCGCAGGCCGCAGAATGGCCGCGACCGCCGTGCCGCCCCGGCACGGTTCCCATGCGGGAGGATTTGCAGATGACACGTTTCCAGGACAAGCAGGTGCTGGTGGTCGGCGGCAGCTCGGGCATCGGCCTGGCCAGCGCCACCGCGTTCGCCGCCGAGGGTGCGCAGGTGACCATCGCCTCGCGCCACGCCGGCAAGCTCGAGGACGCCGCCAGGCGGATCGGCCACGGCGTGCGCACCGCGGTGCTCGACACCGCCGACAACGCCGCGGTGGAAGCGCTGCTGAGCGAGGCCGGGCCGTTCGACCACGTGCTGGTGAGCGCCGCGCAGACCCCCGGCGGACCGCTGAAGCAGCTGCCGCTGGCCGATGCCTACGCCGCCATGGACAGCAAGTTCTGGGGCGCCTACCGGGTGGCGCGCGCGGTGCACATCCGCGAGCACGGCTCGCTGACGCTGGTGTCCGGCTTCCTGAGCGTGCGTCCCGGGCAATGGGTGCTGCAGGGCGCGATCAACGCCGCGCTGGAATCGCTGGCGCGCGGACTGGCGCTGGAGTTCGCCCCGGCCAGGATCCGGGTGAACGCGGTATCGCCCGGCATGATCGCCACCCCGCTGTGGGACGGCATGGATCCGGCGGCGCGGCAGAAGATGTACGACCACGCCGCCTCCACGCTGCCGGCGCGCACCATGGGCCAGCCCGAGGATATCGCCAACGCGGTGTTGTTCCTGGCCTCCACGCCCTATGCCACAGGCTCGACCGTACTGGTCGACGGCGGCGGCGCGATCGCCTGAATCCCCACGGCAGAAGAGGACATTCCATGAAGATCGACCTTTCCGGCCGCACCGCGCTGGTCACCGCCTCCACCGGCGGCATCGGCTACGCCATCGCCCACGGCCTGGCCGCCAGCGGCGCCAGCGTGGTGCTCAACGGCCGCAGCGATGCCGGCGTGCGGGCCGCCACCGGGAAACTGGCGGCCGCGGTGCCGGGTGCGCGCCTGCACGGTGTGGCCGCCGACCTGGGCGATGCCGCCGGCGCCGAGGCGCTGCTGGCGGCGCTGCCGCCCATCGACATCCTGGTCAACAACGCCGGCATCTTCCGTCCCGGCGATTTCTTCGCCACCGGCGACGACACCTGGGAGCAGCACTGGCAGACCAACGTCATGTCCGGCGTGCGGCTGTCGCGCGCGCTGCTGCCGGCGATGGTGGACAAGGGCTGGGGCCGGGTGGTGTTCATCTCCTCCGAATCGGCGCGCAACATCCCCGCCGACATGATCCATTACGGCGTGAGCAAGACCGCGCTGCTGGGGCTGGCGCGCGGGCTCGCCAAGCGCGTGGCCGGCAGCGGCGTCACCGTCAACTCGGTGCTGCCGGGGCCGACGCTGTCCGAGGGCTTCGCCGACATGCTCAAGGACGAGGCGGCACGCACCGGCAAGCCGCTGGAGGAACTGGCCAAGGCGTTCGTCATGGCCCATCGCCCCAGTTCGGTGATCCAGCGCGCGGCCACCGTGGACGAGGTCGCCAACATGGTGGTCTACGTCTGCTCGCCGCAGGCCTCGGCCACCTCCGGCGCGGCATTGCGCGTGGACGGCGGCGTGATCGACGACATCGTCTGAAGGAGCGGGACCATGACCACACGCAAGAAGGCACTGGTGGCGGGCGGGCTGGGGGTGATCGGTCGCAACCTGGTCGAATACCTGGCCGCGCGGGAGGACTGGGAGGTGATCGGGCTGTCGCGGCGGGCGCCGCCGGCGGGCACGCCCGGGCGCTACCTGCAGGTGGACCTGCTCGATGCCGACGACACCGCCGCCAGGCTCGGCACGCTGGACGACGTCACCCACGTCTTCCACGCCGCCTACCAGGAGCACGACAGCCCGCAGGCGCTGGTCGATGCCAACCTGGGCATGCTGCGCAACCTGGTGGAGACGGTATCGGCCGCCTCGCCGGCGCTGCAGCGGGCGGTGCTGTACCAGGGCGCCAAGTACTACGGCGCGCACCTGGGCGCGTTCCGCACGCCGGCACGCGAGGACGATGCGCGGCACATGCCGCCGGACTTCTACTACGACATGCAGGACTGGCTGCTGGCCTGCGCCGACAGCCGGCCGTGGGACGCGGTGATGCTGCGCCCCGACGTGGTCTGCGGCTTTGCCGTGGGCAATCCGATGAACCTGGCCATGCTGATCGCCGTGTACGCCAGCATCAGCAAGGCGCTGGGCCTGCCGCTGCGCTTTCCCGGCACCGCCACCTGCTACGGCAAGCTGGCCCAGGTCACCGATGCCACGCACCTGGCGCGCGGATCGGTGTGGGCGGCCACCCAGGCCGCCAGCGGCCATGCCTACAACATCACCAACGGCGACCTGTTCCGCTGGAACCAGCTGTGGCCGGAGGTGGCGCGCTGGTTCGACCTGGAACTGGGCGAGCCGCAGACCCTGCCGCTGGCGCAGTACATGGCCGACAAGGGCCCGCTGTGGCAGTCGCTGGTGGAGCGGCACGGCCTGCAGCCGGTGCCCTACGCGCAGATCGCGGCCTGGGGCTTCGGCGACTTCGTGTTCCGCAGCGACTGGGACGTGATCTCCAGCACCACCCGGATCCGCCAGGCCGGTTTCGGCGAGGTGGTCGACAGCACGCAGATGTTCCTGCGGCTGTTCCAGGAGTTCCGCGAGCGCCGGGTCATCCCCTGATGGCGGGCGGCGAATGCGGGCAGGGCCGGCCGCGATGGTCCCGCGGCCGGTAGCCGGCACCGCGGGCAGTCGCGGCGGCGGCTCTGGCGCGGATATACTCGCCCCTCGCGCTGGCCCGGATGGTCCGGCCAGGCGCCGTAAGCGTTTACGTCAATCAACGCATCTCCCGCGGTTTCCGACGCCGGCGGGCGATGCGTGATGTCGTCTCGATACGCACCGCCCCGTCCTGCATCGGCACCGCCTTTTCCGCGGAAGGAGCGGACGATGACGGCATTCCTCGATGATCTCCCGTTGCGCCGGTTGTACTGGATGACCCTGGCGCTGTTTCTCACCTACCTGACCGTGGCCATGGCCATGCCGGCCGTCGCGGTGCAGGTCTCGCACGGCCTCGGGCTGGGCAACGCCGCCTCCGGACTGGCGGTCGGCATCGCCTTCCTGTCCACCATCCTCAGCCGCGGCTGGGCCGGGCGCCTGGCCGACGAGCGCGGCGGCCGCCACGGCCTGTTCCTGGGCCTGGCGTTCTATCTGGTCGCCACGCTGTGCTGCATGGCGTCGGCACCGGCGGCGCTGCCGCCCAAGGTGGCGTATGCGGTCCTGCTGGCCGGACGGCTGCTGCTCGGGCTGGGCGAGAGCCTCACCCTGGTCGGCGTGCTGTCCTGGGGCATGGCGCTGATGGGACCCGCGCGCGCGGGCAAGGTCATGGCGCTGGTGGGCATGGGCATATACGGCGCCTTCGCGCTGGGCGGGCCGCTGGGGCTGTGGCTGCTGGGGCGGCTCGGCTTCCTCGGGCTGATGGGCGTGTGCGCGCTGCTGCCGGTGGTCGGCGCGTTGATGCTGGCGCGCACGCCCGGCGAGCGCCCGGCGCGGCAGGGACCGCGCCCGCCGTTCCGGCAGGTGCTCGGGCGCATCTGGGAACCCGGCACGGTGGTGTTCCTGCAGGGGATCGGATTCGCCGCGCTCGGCGCCTTCTTCCCGCTGTACTTCATGGCCCTGGGCTGGCAGGGCGCCGGCTACGGACTGAGCTGCTTCGGCGCCGGCTTCGTGCTGGTGCGCATCCTGTGCGGCAACCTGCCCGACCGCATCGGCGGGCTGCGGGTCGGCGCGGTTTCGCTGGTGGTGGAGGCCATCGGGCAGGCGCTGCTGTGGCTGGCGCCGAGTCCGGCGGTCGCCTTCGCCGGCGCGCTGCTCAGCGGCGCCGGCTGTTCGATGGTGTTCCCGGCGATGGGGCTGGAAGCGGTCAAGCGCGTTCCCGCCCACCTGCGCGGCACCGCGGTGGGCGGTTTCGCCGCCTTCCAGGACCTGGCCTACGGCGCCACCGGGCCGCTGGCCGGCTGGCTGGCCGACCGCAGCGGCCACGCCAGCGTGTTCCTGCTCGGCAGCGTGTCGGCACTGGCCGGCCTGGCGCTGGTCGCGCTCATGCGGCTGCGCGCCGTGCCGGTGCCGCGATGACGTCGTGGATCGATCGCCGCAGCGCCACCGCGCTGCTGGTGGCGGCGGCGTTCTTCATGGAGAACCTGGACGCGACCGTGATCGCCACCTCGCTGCCGGCGATGGCGCGCGACTTCGGCACGCTCCCGGCGCACCTGTCGGTGGGCGTGTCGGCCTACCTGGTGGCGCTGACGGTGTTCATCCCGGTCAGCGGCTGGGCCGCCGACCGCTTCGGCGCGCGGCGCGTCTTCGTCTCGGCCATCGCCGTGTTCACCGGCGCCTCGCTGCTGTGCGCGCTCAGCCAGGGGCTGTGGAGCTTCACCGCCGCGCGCACGCTGCAGGGCCTGGGCGGGGCGATGATGGTGCCGGTCGGCCGCCTGGTGGTGCTGCGCGACACGCCCAAGGAGGGCATCGTGCGCGCCATCGCCATCCTCACCTGGCCGGCGCTGGTGGCGCCGGTGCTGGGGCCGCCGCTGGGAGGCTGGATCAGCACCCACTGGAGCTGGCACTGGATCTTCCTGCTCAACCTGCCGCTGGGCATCGGCGCCCTGGCCTGCGCGCTGGCGCTGATTCGCGATGCCGGCCGGGAAACGACACCGTTCGACGCCACCGGCTTCGTCCTCAGCGGCCTGGGCTTTGCGCTGTTCATGGTCGGGATCGAACTGGCCAGCCGCGCCGACCTGCCGGCGGCGGCATGGATCGTCGCGCTGGCCGCGGGCGTGGCGCTGCTGGCCGCCTCGGCGCGCCACCTGCGCCAGGCCCGGCATCCGCTGTTCAGCCTGTCGCCGCTGCGCATCGCCACGTTCCGCGTCACCGCGGTGGGCGGCTCGCTGTTCCGCACCGCCATCGGCACCGCGCCGTTCCTGCTGCCGCTGATGTTCCAGCTTGGTTTCGGCTGGAGCGCGGTGCGCGCCGGCACGCTGCTGCTGTGGCTGTTCGCCGGCAACCTGGCGATGAAGCCGGCCACCACCTGGGTCATGAACCGCTTCGGCTTCCGTCGCGTGCTGGTCGGCAACGGCTTGCTGGTGGCCGCCGGCTTCGGCGGTTGTGCGCTGCTGGGCGCGGCCACGCCGATGACGCTGGTGGCCGCGCTGCTGTTCGTGTGCGGCATGAGCCGCTCGATGCAGTTCACCGCGCTCAACACGATCGGTTTCGCCGACGTGCCGCAGGCGCAGATGCGCGATGCCACCACGCTGTTCTCGGTGCTGCAGCAGATGAACGCCGGCATGGGCATCGCCGTGGGCGCGCTGGCGCTGGGCGTGGCCGAGGCGCTGCGCGGCACCGACCCGTCCGAGGTGGCCGCGGCCGACTTCCGCCTGGCGTTCTGGGTGATCGCGGCCCTGGCGCTGGCCGCGGTGCTCGACAGCCTGCGCCTGCCCGCCGATGCCGGCGCGCGCGTGCTGCATGCGCGCCGCGCCGCCGCCGCGGTTCGCAGCGACAAGGACGTTTGCTAGGCTGCGCCGTCCGCAAAGGAGCCTGCATGTCCGGCCATTCCCAG
This sequence comes from Pseudomonadota bacterium, assembly GCA_023425225.1. Lineage (GTDB taxonomy): Bacteria > Pseudomonadota > Gammaproteobacteria > Xanthomonadales > Xanthomonadaceae > MMGLT7. Next base: position 1,562 of record JAFADB010000049.1, on the reverse strand, counting down.
TTCGCGCTGCTGCGCCAGCGCCGCTTCCTGCCGTTCTTCACCGTCCAGGCGCTGGGCGCGTTCAACGACAACGTCTATCGCCAGGCCATCATCGGCCTGCTGTTCTGGCTGGGCATCGACAGTGCCGAGCGCACGCTCTACACCAACCTGGCGCCGGCGCTGTTCATCGCGCCGTATTTCCTGTTCTCGGCGCTGGCCGGACAGGTCGCCGAGAAGCTGGAGAAGCACCGGCTGATCGTGGTCACCACCACCATGGAGATCGCGATCATGACGCTGGCGGCAGTGGGCTTCCTCACCCAGAACATGCCGGTGCTGCTGGTGGCGCTGTTCTGCACCGGGCTGCAGTCCACCCTGTTCGGCCCGGTGAAGTACTCGATCCTGCCCTCGGTACTCAAGCCCGAGGAGCTGACCGGCGGCAACGGCTTGGTCGAGATGGGCACCTCGATCTCGATCCTGTGCGGGATGATTTTCGGCGGGCTGATCTTCCAGCTCGCCGGCAATCACGGCCCGGTCGCCGCCGCCACCGCGGTGGTGGCGCTGGCGGTGGCCGGCAATATCGTCGCGCGCCAGGTGCCGCGGGTGGATGCCGGCGCGCCGGACCTGAAGATCAACTGGAACCCGCTGCCGGAGTCGCTGGCGATCCTGCGTCTGACCCGGCGCACGCCGGCGGTGCGCAACGCGATCCTCGGCGTGTCCTGGTTCTGGTTCATCGGCACCGTGCTGACCGCGCAGCTGCCGACCTACGCCGAGGTCAACCTGGGCGGGCGCCAGGAGCTGTACGTGTTCGCGCTGGCGCTGTTCTCCGTCGGCACCGGCACCGGCTCGCTGCTGTGCGAGCGGCTGTCCGGGCGCACCGTGGAGATCGGCCTGGTGCCGCTGGGCGCGTTCGGCGTCAGCGCCTTCATGCTCGACCTGTACTTCGCCCGCCCGGGGCAGGCATTGCTGGCCGGGCTGTCGATCGGCCAGTTCGCCGGCCAGCCCGGCAGCTGGCGGATCATCGCCGACCTGGTCGGCATCGGCCTGTTCACCGGCTTCTTCGTGGTGCCGCTGTTCGCGCTGATCCAGAGCCGCACGCCCAAGGCCGAGCTGTCGCGGGTGATCGCCGGGCTCAACATCCAGAACTCGCTGTTCATCGTCGCCGCGGCGATGATCGGCATCGCCGTGCAGCGCCTGCTCGGCTGGAGCATCCCGCAGGTGTTCCTGGCGCTGGCCATCGCCAACGCGCTGGTGACGCTGTGGATCTTCACCCTGGTGCCCGAGTTCCTGATGCGCTTCCTCAGCTGGCTGCTGGTCAGCGCGCTGTACCGGCTGCGCGCGCGCGGCATCGAGGAACACGTGCCCGACGAGGGCCCGACGCTGCTGGTGTGCAACCACGTCAGCTACATGGACGCGCTGATCCTGGCCGGCAGCATCCCGCGGCCGGTGCGCTTCGTCATGTACTACCGGATCTTCGACATCCCGGTGATGCGCTGGATCTTCCGCACCGCCCGCGCGATCCCGATCGCCGGCGCGCGCGAGGACCCGGCGCTGATGCAGCGCGCGTTCGACCAGGTCGATGCGGC
>JAFADB010000022.1 GCA_023425225.1 Pseudomonadota bacterium | reverse complement strand
ACTGCGCGCCGGCGGCGTCGAGGTAATCCTCGGCGGCCACGCGCACGCGGCCGTTGACCACCTCCGGCGCGGCGTCGAAGCGCTCGCCGAATTCCTCCGGGGTGCGGTAGCTGAGCATGGCGAACTGCCGCGCCAGCGCCAGGCCGTGCTGCTCGGCGCACTGCAGCTGGCCCAGCGCCACCGCGCGGCGCTGCAGCGCGCGCCAGGCGGCGGCATAGGGGTGGGCGCGGTGGGCGCCGCTGACGGCGACCAGCTTCTGCAGCCGCGCCGGGTGGCGGATCGCCAGCTGCAGGCCGACCAGCGCACCGTAGGAATAGCCGACGTAGCCCTGCAGCTGTTCGATTTCCAGCGCATCGAGCAGCGCGGCGATCGCATCGGCCTGGTCGGCGGTGTCGATCGGCACGTCCAGCGAGCCGTCGGCGCCGAGGAAATCGAACGCGAGGATGCGCCGCACCGCCGGGTCCAGCGCCCGCCCCGACCCGACCAGGCCCTCGGCCCAGCCCTTTTCCTGGAACGTGGCGTTGGCCGCAACATGGCGATGGGCGGAGATGCCACCGGCCAGGAACACCACCGGCGCCCCGGCCGCGCCCACCAGTTCGTAGCGTAGGCGCAGCCGCTGCACCCCGGCGTGCCGCATCGGCAGGCTCACCTCGAACTCGCCGCGCACGGCGATCGGACCATCGACGTCGGCGACGGTATAGCGACAGTGGCTTGGGGATTCGGTGGAAGCGTCGGCTGTGTTCACGAGACTCATGGCGGTGTCCGGGGGAGCGGAAAACGGCCATCGAGCTTCGCGGAGCTCGCGTTCGACGTGCGAAGGCACGGATCGAACCATCTTTCGGCGGACGCGGGGTCCCCGCAGGATTTGGCACCTACGCGGTCGCTTGCGCTTCCGCGGGCTGCCCCGGCATCAAAGGGCCTGTCCCTCCGCCGGTCTCGATGGTGCGTGCACGATGCCACCGGCGAATCCGGATGTCAATCGCTTTATTCGGATGAAGCGATGGAACACAGATGAAACCATTGCCCGGATAATCCGCGCCGCCCTCTCGTTGGATCCATCGCCCTTGCCCAGCCAATGCCGCCTGCCACCCGCCGGTGCCCAACGTCCTCGCGCTTCCGTGGCGATGGCGTCCGTGCTTGGCCTGCTGCTGGCAGGCGCGCTTGTCCACGCTCCCGCGTGGGCGGCCGACGCCGCACCGCTCGCGCAATTGCGGCTGGAACGCGAAGGCGCCCGCTACGTGGCCTGGGCCGACAACCGGCTGCAGGGTCCCGTGGAAGTGGAACTGCGCTACCGGCAGGCCGACAACGTGACCGCCACGCCCCGGCTGCCGGCACGTGCGGTGGTGCCGGCTGGCGGCAGCGTCGTGGTGGCGCGCTTCTATCCCGGCGATGCACGCCAGGGCAACGAACTGGCGCTGGCCATGGACGCATTGCCCGGCGATCCGCGCGCCCGCGCCGGCGAGGCGATCTACCGGCTGCCCTTCGCGCAAGCGCAGGTGCGCGTGGACCAGGCCTTCGGCGGCGGCCACAGTCACCGCGACGAGCAGAACCACTACGCGGTCGACTTCGCACTGGCCGAGGGCACGCCGGTACTGGCCGCGCGCCGCGGCACGATCATGCAGGTGGAGCAGGATTCGCACGACGGCCCCGGACAACCGGCCAACCTCGTCCGCGTCCTGCACGAGGACGGAAGCATGGCGGTCTACGCCCACCTCAAGCAGGCAAGCGCCTGGGTCAGTCCCGGCCAGGTGATCGACGCCGGGCAGGTATTGGCCCTGTCGGGCAACACCGGCCAGAGCACGGCGCCGCACCTGCATTTCGCGGTCCAGCTCAACCGCGGCATGCGCCTGGTCTCCATTCCGTTCCGCATGCAGGGGCCGGCGGGCGAGCTGCGCTTCCCGCGATCGGACTGAACCGGACGGCCATGGCCAGGATGGCGTGCCGCTATAATCCGCGCCTTCCCTTTTCCTGCCAGCGCCCCGCCGGGCGCCGCTTTCCATGTCCGAAGTCGCAACCGAAGCCGCGCGCCGCCGCACCTTCGCCATCATCTCCCACCCCGACGCCGGCAAGACCACGCTGACGGAAAAGCTGCTGCTGTTCGGCGGGGCGATCCAGATGGCCGGCTCGGTCAAGGGCCGCAAGGCCGCGCGCCACGCCACCTCGGACTGGATGGCGCTGGAGAAGGAGCGCGGCATCTCGGTCACCTCCTCGGTGATGCAGTTCCCCTACGAGGGCAAGGTGGTCAACCTGCTCGACACCCCCGGCCATGCCGACTTCGGCGAGGACACCTACCGCGTGCTCACCGCGGTGGACTCGGCGCTGATGGTGATCGACGTGGCCAAGGGCGTGGAGGAGCGCACCATCAAGCTGATGGAGGTGTGCCGCCTGCGCGACACCCCGATCATGACCTTCATCAACAAGCTCGACCGCGAGGGGCGCGAGCCGATCGAGCTGCTCGACGAGGTGGAAAGCGTGCTCGGCATCGCCTGCGCGCCGGTGACCTGGCCGATCGGCATGGGCCAGCGCCTGAAGGGCGTGGTTCACCTGATCTCCGGCGAGGTGCACCTGTACGAGCAGGGCCGCAACTTCACCCGCCAGGATTCGACCATCTTTGCCTCGATCGACGATCCGGCGCTGGAAGCGCGCATCGGCGCGCAGATGCTGGCCGAGCTGCGCGACGAACTGGAACTGGTGCAGGGTGCCAGCCAGCCGTTCGACCCGGCCGAGTACCTGGCCGGGCGGCAGACGCCGGTGTTCTTCGGCTCGGCGGTCAACAACTTCGGTGTGCAGCCGCTGCTGGACTTCTTCGTCGAGCATGCACCGCCGCCGCAGCCGCACGCCACCACCACCCGCGTCGTGCAGCCGGACGAGGAAAAGCTCAGCGGCTTCGTGTTCAAGATCCAGGCCAACATGGACCCGCAGCACCGCGACCGGGTGGCGTTCATGCGCGTGTGCTCGGGCAAGTTCGTCGCCGGCATGAAGGCCTTCCACGTGCGCACCGGCAAGGAA
>JAFADB010000283.1 GCA_023425225.1 Pseudomonadota bacterium | reverse complement strand
CCCCCCCCGCCCCCCCCCCCCCCCCCAACGCCGCTCGCACTGGAACCTGCGCCGGCGCTCAGGGATTGCCGTCGAGCGACTCGCTGCGGATCTCGCCCTCGGACACCGGCTGGAAGCCCTGCGACTGCGGTTGCGCGACACCCTGCTGCAGCGGCGCGGTGGGCGCTTCGCCGGTGGCGGCCGGCACCGTTGCCGGCGCGGCGGCCTGGCTGCGCACGGGCGCCGCCGCGGCACCGTCGGTGCCACGGCTCTGCCGCGCCGAGTAGGTGGCTTCCTCCAGGCGGTCGCGGAAGGCGACCACGTCGCTGGACGGGCGCTCGTTCAGGCGGCCCTCGAAGATCATCCGCGGCGTGGTGCCGGGACCGTAGGCGGCCAGGTTGGCGGCATCGTCGATCTGCAGCGCGGCGCCGTCCAGGGCGACGCCGGCGAACAGCCCGCGCGCGCGCGACCACGACCAGATCTCGGCCTTGAGCTGGCCATCGGTGGCAGCGGCGGCGTTGCGCCCGACCGGGCCGGCGGCCACGCCGGCATCGGCGCCGAGGGTGAACTTGCCGTTGACGATGTTGTCCAGGCTGCGGTCGTTGCGGAACACCAGCACCACGTCGGAGGACTGCACGCCGGCCTGGAAGCCGATGCTGCCGCCGGTGAGCTTGATGAACACCGGATTGGACCAGCTGCCGTCGGCGTTCTTCACCGACATCAGGCCATGGCCGCGGCGCCCGCCGATCACCAGCCCGGCCTTGAGCGTGTCGGGGATGACCACCACCGCGCGGCCCTCGTCAAGCAGCTTGTCGGGAATGCCCTGCTCGGGAATGCTCTGGATCTCGGTCAGCACCCGCGTGGCATTGCGCGCGCGCTCGTCCTCCTGCGGACCGGCGAGGGCGTGGCCGGCAGTGGCGGCAAGGGATATCAGCAACAGCAGGCGCGGCAGGGGACGCATGGCAGGCTCCGAAGGTGGATTCGCAACAAGGGTTGGCAAGTCGCTGAACCTAATCGCTATGCAATGAATCGGCAATGAGCATTTGCCGGACCCGGGGGTGGCCGGATCGGCAGGCGGAGCGCCCCGGGCGATCGCCGCGCGTTCCCGTCATCCGGACAAGCGGCTCGCGGCGGACGAGGCCGGCCATCCGCCTATCGCCGCGATCGACGACGCCTGCGTGGCATCGCCAGCGCGCTCTGCGACAATGGCCGCCATGCCCGACGCACCCAAGACCGCCCTGCTGGCGGTGAACCTAGGCACGCCCGAGGCCCCGACCGCTCCCGCGGTGCGGCGCTACCTGGCCGAGTTCCTCGGCGACCGGCGCGTGGTGTCCATCCCTCCACTGCTGTGGAAGCCGCTGCTGTACGGGCTGATCCTGCCGCTGCGCGGCCCGCGCTCGGCGGAGAAGTACGCCCAGGTCTGGCTGCCGGAGGGCTCGCCGCTGGCGGTGCATACCCGGCGCCTGGCCGAAGGCATGCAGCGCGAGCTGCCGCAATGGCAGGTGCGCGATGCGATGCGCTACGGCCAGCCCGCCCTGCGCGACGCGCTGGATGCGCTGCGCGCCGGCGGTGCCGATCGCATCGTGGTGCTGCCGCTGTACCCGCAGTACTCGACCACCACCACCGCCTCGGTCGAGGACGTGGTGCAGGCCTGGCAGCAGCGCCATCCCGAAGTGGAGGTGGCGACGATCCGCGACTACGCCACCGATCCGGCCTGGGTGGCGGCGGTGGCCGGCTCGATCCGCCAGTGGTGGCAGCAGCACGGCCGCGGCGAGCACCTGATGTTCTCCTTCCACGGCCTGCCGCAACGGGTGGCCGATGCCGGCGATCCCTATCCGCAGCGCTGCGAGGCCAGCGCGCGGGCGATCGCCGCGGCGCTGGAACTGGAGGACGGGCAATGGTCGCTGGGCTACCAGTCGCGCTTCGGCCGCGAGCGCTGGCTGCAGCCCTATGCCGAACCGACGCTGTGGGCGCTGGCCGAGGCCGGCACCCGGCAGATCGACGTGGTCTGCCCCGGCTTTGCCTGCGACTGCCTGGAAACGCTGGAGGAAGTGGCACTGGGCTTCACCCGCACGCTCGCCGAGCGCGGCGCGCAGCTGCGCTACATCCCCTGCCTCAACGACGCCCCGGCGCACGCGCAGGCACTGGCCGCGCTGGCCGCGCGCGCATGAAACCGGTACGCCGCCGGCCCGCGTGTGCCGGCCCGTGCGCGTGGCCGGCGCGCTCGTCGTAGCGATGGGGCACGACGCCGCCCTGGCCGAGTTCGGCTGCGACATCTCCGTCGGCCGCATCGCCGGGCTGCGTCGCACGGCGGCGGGCGCGCGGCGGGTGCTGGCGCTGCACGGCTGGCTGGACAACGCCGCCAGCTTCGTGCCGCTGGCCGCCCATCTGCCGCAACTGGACCTGGTAATGCCCGACCTGCCCGGCCATGGCCGCAGCGTGCACCTGCCGACCGGCGCCGAATACTCCCTGCCCAACGCCATCGCCTGCGTGCTGGAAATCGCCGATGCGCTGGGCTGGCAGCACTTCTGCCTGCTCGGCCATTCGATGGGCGCCGGCATCGCCAGCCTGGTGGCCGCCACCGCACCCGAGCGCGTCGAGGCGCTGGTGACGATCGAGGCCCTCGGCGGCCTGGGCGAGGATGCGGCCAACACCGCGTCGCGCCTGCGCGATGCGATCGCGCAGCGGCGCGCGCTGGCCGGCAAGACGCTGCGCATCTTTCCCGACGTGGCGATGCCGGTGCGCGCGCGCATGCTGGCCAACCATCTGGACGAAGCCAACGCCCGGCTGCTGGTCGAACGCGGCATCCGTCCGGTGGAGGACGGCTTCGTCTGGAGCAGCGATCCCCGCCTGACCCTGCCCACCGCGGTCCGCCTGACCGAGGCGCAGATCGACGACCTGGTGGCGGCGATCGAATGTCCCGTCCAGGTGATCTATGCCGATCCGCCGCAGGCCTATTTCCCCGAACCGCTGCGCAGCCGGCGCGCGGCGCTGCTGGCGCGCGGGCAACTGCAGGTGATCCCCGGCATCCACCACCTGCACATGCAGCACGCCGCCGCGGTGGCGGCCATGGTCGGCGGGTTCCTCGGCGACTGAAACCACCGCGCCGCCCATGAATCCGGCGTGCGGCGGCGATTGATGCCCGCCGTTCCGGCACGCCCTCGTGCCGCGGATCCATCCATGCCTGCTCCCCACGGTCGATCCCGCCTGTCCCGCATGGTCCGGCCGCCGGGAGAGCGGGCATTGCCGTGCTGTTTCCGTCACGCAGGATGGGATGCCGTGCCGACGGCAGGTGATCCACTAGCGCCGAGGCGTGGGCAGGCGTCACTAAATTTATGTGACGCAGTGCAGATAAATCCAGCGACACGTCCCTCGGCATCCACTCCTCATCAATGCGCGCGCGCCATCCCAACCCGACCCATGTCCTGTCCGGCGCAGCGATGCTCGCGTGCTGGCTGGGGTGGACGCTGGCGGCGATGGCCGCCCTCGACACACGACCGCGCGCCGACGCGACCGAGGTCGCCACGCTGCTGCGGCGGTTGCGGCCGGAACTGGCGGCATGGCCGCCGCAGCATCCGCTCCTGCTCCGGCTACGTGACCCGGCCTGCCGTTGCGCTGAAGGCAACGACGACTGGAACGCGCTGCTCCGCGCACTGGCCGGGCAGGGCGGAAGCCACCGCAGCGTGTCGATACGTGACGCCGGCTTCGAGGTGCTGCTGCTCGATGCCGCCGGCACGCCGGTCTATGCCGGCCCGCTGGCGCCGCCGGCCCAGCTGTGCGGCGGTCGTGGCGACCTGGCAGGCGTCCTGCCGCTGCTGCTGGACGGCCGCCTCCCTCCCTTGTTCCTCCCCCCGGACTGCCTCTGCTGACAGGAATCCCCATGTCCCCTCCCATCCTCGCTTCGAAATCCCCGCCGACCCGCCGGCCCGACATCCCCTATGCACGCCTGCTGTCGCAGCGGGCCGATCACCTGTTCGTGGTGCTGGCGGCACTGCTCGCCGTCGCGTCCTGCGCCATGGCCTGGCATGCCGGCCAGTGGCTGCCGTTCCTGGCGGTCAGCTTGCCGGCACTGGCGGTGCTGTTGGTGCAGGTCAGGCTCAATGGCGGTACCCGGCTCGCCAGCGTCACCGTGGCGCTGGTGCTGATGGTGCTGGTCGCCACCGGCATCCACCAGGCGCACGGCCTAGTGGAGCTGCATTTCGGCGTGTTCGTGGTGATCGCGCTGTTGCTGTACTACCGCGACTGGCTGCCGGTCGCGGTGGCCGCCGGCGCCATCGCGCTGCATCATCTGGCCTTCTTCTGGATGCAGGGCCACGGCTTGCCGGTGCGTGCCTTCACTCCCGGCAGCGGTGCCGGCATCGTGTTGCTGCATGCCGGCTACGTGGTGGTGGAAACGGCGTTCGTCTGCGTGATGGCCGTGCAGTTGCGCCGCCAGCTCGACCTGCTGGGCCAGGATCCGCAGCAGCTGGTGCAGTTCTCGCGCGACGTCGCACAGGGACGATCCAGCTCCGTGGCGCTGGCGACCGAGGCCCTGCCGCCCGGTTCGCTGGCCGCGGCCCTGGTGGAGATGGATCGGCAACTGCGCGAACGCCAGCACAGCGACCAGGAGCAGGCCCAGTCGAACCTGCGCGTGCGCCAGGCCCTGGATGCCTCGCGCATGGCGGTGATGATCACCGACAACGATCACATCATCCGCTACGCCAATCCGTCGGCGGTGACGTTGTTGCGCGACCAGCAGCAGGCACTGCGCCGCACCCTGCCCGATTTCGACGCCGAGGCGCTGGTCGGTGGCAGCATCCACCGCTTCCACGCCGACCCTGCGCGCATCCGCACGATGCTCGATGCGATGACCGGACCCTTCAGGGGCAAGCTGCATATCGGCGACGCCCACATCCACCAGGTGGTCACTCCGGTGTGGGACGTCGACGGTGAGCGCATCGGCTTCGCGGTGGAGTGGTACGACCGCACCCTGGAACTGCAACTGGAAGGCGAGATCGCCGCCATCGTCGAAGCCGCCACCCACGGCGAACTGGACCGGCGCCTGGACGCTGCTGCCGGATCCGGCTTCCTCGGCACCCTGGCCCTGGGCATCAACCAGTTGCTGGACACCGTGGCCGCCGCCTCGGACGAGATCCGGCAGATGCTGGCCGCACTGGCGCGGGGCGAGCTGGATCGGCGCGTCACCGG
>JAFADB010000261.1 GCA_023425225.1 Pseudomonadota bacterium | reverse complement strand
AGAACCGCGTCATGGCGCGTATTGCAGGCGTCAACCTGCCAGCCCAGAAGCACGTCTGGGTCGGGTTGCAAAGCATCTACGGCATCGGCCGTACCCGCTCGAAGAAGGTCTGCGAAGCCGCAGGCGTGGCTTCGACCACCAAGATCCGCGACCTGTCGGAGCCGGAGATCGAACGGCTGCGCCTGGAGATCGGCAAGTACATCGTCGAGGGCGACCTTCGCCGCGAGATCGGCATCGCCATCAAGCGTCTGATGGACCTGGGCTGCTACCGCGGCCTGCGTCATCGTCGCGGCCTGCCGCTGCGTGGCCAGCGCACCCGCACCAACGCCCGCACCCGCAAGGGCCCGCGCAAGGCGATCAGGAAGTAAGGGACAGACATCATGGCCAAGCCAGCAGCTGCTAAAACCAAGAAGAAGATCAAGCGCGTCATCACCGATGGCGTCGCCCACGTCCACGCTTCTTTCAACAACACCATCGTCACCATCACCGATCGCCAGGGCAACGCGCTGTCGTGGGCGACTTCCGGCGGCGCGGGTTTCCGCGGTTCGCGCAAGTCGACCCCGTTCGCCGCCCAGGTCGCCGCCGAGAAGGCCGGCCGTGCCGCGCTGGATTACGGCGTGAAGTCGCTGGAGGTGCGCATCAAGGGTCCGGGTCCGGGCCGCGAGTCGGCCGTGCGTTCGTTGAACAACGTCGGCTACAAGATCATCAACATCATCGACGTGACGCCTATCCCGCACAACGGGTGCCGTCCGCCGAAGAAGCGTCGCGTCTAAAGGAGCGATAAGAAATGGCTCGTTATATCGGTCCTACCTGCAAGCTCGCCCGCCGCGAAGGCGTCGATCTTTCCCTCAAGAGCCCGGCGCGTGCGCTGGATTCCAAGTGCAAGCTGGAGCAGAAGCCCGGCCAGCACGGCGCCACCGCCCGCAAGGGCAAGCTGTCCGACTACGCCACCCAGCTGCGCGAGAAGCAGAAGGTCAAGCGCATCTACGGCCTGCTGGAGCGCCAGTTCCGCAACTACTACAAGAAGGCCTCGACCAAGAAGGGCAATACCGGCGAGAACCTGCTGCAGCTGCTGGAAACCCGCCTGGACAACGTCGTCTACCGCATGGGCTTCGCCGTCACCCGTCCGGCCGCGCGCCAGCTGGTGTCGCACCGCGGCGTGCTGGTCAACGGCAAGTCGGTGAACCTGGCCTCGTACCAGGTCAAGGCCGGCGACGCGATCGAACTGTCCGAAAAGGCGCAGAAGCAGATGCGCGTGCAGGAGGCCCTGACCGTGGCCGAGCAGCACGACCTGAACCCGTCGTGGGTCGAAGTGGATTCGAAGAAGTTCAGCGGCGTGTTCAAGGCCGTGCCGGATCGCGCCGACCTGCCTTCGGACATCAACGAAGCGCTGATCGTCGAGTTGTATTCGAAGTAATTCACATTGGAGAGCCTCCGGGTCGCACCGGAGGTTCGCAGGAGACCCCGCAACATGACGGTTACCGCCAACCAGGTTCTGCGCCCTCGTGGTCCGCAGATCGAACGCCTTACCGACAACCGCGCCAAGGTCGTGATCGAGCCCTTGGAGCGCGGTTATGGCCACACCCTGGGCAATGCCCTGCGCCGCGTGCTGCTGTCCTCGATCCCGGGCTTCGCCATCACCGAAGTCGAGATCGACGGCGTGCTGCATGAGTACACCACGGTCGAGGGGCTGCAGGAGGACGTGCTGGAAGTCCTGCTGAACCTCAAGGATGTCGCCATCCGCATGCACAGCGGCGACAGCGCCACGCTGTCGCTGACCAAGCAGGGGCCGGGCACGGTCACTGCCGCCGACATCAAGACCGACCACAACGTCGAGATCCTCAATGGCGACCACGTGATCTGCCATCTGACCAAGGATGCGGCGTTGAACATGCGCCTGAAGATCGAGCGTGGCTTCGGCTACCAGCCGGCGGCCGCGCGCCGTCGTCCGGACGAGGAGACCCGCACGATCGGCCGGCTGATGCTGGACGCGTCGTTCTCGCCGGTCCGCCGCGTTGCCTATTCGGTCGAGGCCGCCCGCGTCGAGCAGCGCACCGACCTGGACAAGCTGGTGCTGGACATCGAGACCAACGGCACGATCGATGCCGAGGAAGCCGTGCGCACCGCCGCCGACATCCTCAGCGACCAGCTGTCGGTGTTCGGTGACTTCACCCATCGCGACCGCGGTGCGCCCAAGCCGGCCACCGGCGGCGTGGATCCGGTGCTGCTGCGCCCGATCGACGATCTGGAGCTGACGGTGCGTTCGGCCAACTGCCTCAAGGCCGAGAGCATCTACTACATCGGCGACCTGATCCAGAAGACCGAGGTCGAGCTGCTCAAGACCCCGAACCTGGGCAAGAAGTCGCTTACCGAGATCAAGGAAGTGCTCGCCCAGCGCGGCCTTTCCCTGGGCATGAAGCTGGAGAACTGGCCGCCGGCCGGTGTCGCCCAGCACGGCATGCTCGGCTGATGATGCAGTGAATCCGATCCCCGCGTGGGCCTGGCCCGTGCGGGGATCGGCGTGAAGAGCAGGGTGCGGTCGGCGCGAGCCGCCGCAACCCCGCCGACGCCGACGGACCGAAGGTCCGCGACGCCAGCCGGCCAGGGAGTGCCGGCTTTGGGCCATCCGCAGTCCACTACCAGCGCCAGGACGGCGACAGCGAAGTACAGCAGTTCCAACATTCACAGATAGGAATCCATTCCCATGCGCCACCAGAAATCCGGACGCAAGTTCAACCGTACCAGTGCCCACCGCGAAGCGATGTTCAAGAACATGGCCGCCTCGCTGTTCAAGCACGAACTGATCAAGACCACGCTGCCCAAGGCCAAGGAGCTGCGTCGCGTCGCCGAGCCGCTGATCACCATGGCCAAGGTCGATGGCGTCGCCAATCGCCGCCTGGCCTTCGCGCGCCTGCGCGACAAGGAAGCGGTGGGCAAGCTGTTCGTCGAGCTGGGCCCGCGTTACCAGGGCCGTCCCGGCGGCTACCTGCGCATCCTCAAGTGCGGCTTCCGCGCCGGCGACAACGCGCCGATGGCGTATGTCGAGCTGGTCGACCGCCCGGCCGTGGCCGAGGAAGTGGCCGAGTAATCGTCCACATTCCGCAAATGCATCAGCGAAGGCCCGGCACATGCCGGGCCTTTTCTGTTTGGGCATGTGCGCATGGGGCGTCGCGGGGTTCGACATCGCACGGCAATGGCCGATAATGCGGCGCATGTCCCGCACGAGTGCCGTTCGATGAATCCGTTCCGCTGGGGCTTTCGTGCCCAGTTCCTGCTCGGCTTCCTGGTGTGCGCGGCATTGCTGGGTTACGCGGTGTTCCTGCAGTTGCACGACGGCCTGGAGCCGTGTCCCAAGTGCATCCTGCAGCGGCTGGCGTTCGCCGGCCTCGGGCTGGTGTTCCTGCTCGGCGCCTTGCACGGCCCGCGCCGTCCTTGGGCGCGCAAGGTCTATGGCGTGCTTGCGTTGCTCCCGGCACTGGCCGGCATCGGCGTCGCCGGCCGTCACGTGTGGCTGCAGGTGATGCCGCAGGATGCGATGGCCTCGTGCGGCCCGCCGCTGAGTTTCCTGCGCGAGACGATGGGACCGCTGGAAGTGCTGCGCACGGTCCTCACCGGGACCGGCGATTGCGGTGCGATCGACTGGCGCTTCCTGGGCATGACGATGCCGATGTGGAGCCTGGCCTGGTTCATCGTGCTGGCGCTGTGGGCACTGTATGCCGGCTTCCGCGTGCGCAAGCAACGATTGATGTATTGAGGCGGCGTGCCGTCGCGTCCTTTCCCCTTTCCGCTGCCGGACCCCGCAATGAAAGCATCCGTTTCGCCCCATGCCCACCCCGAAGCCGCGACCGCATCGTGGGCGCCGGACAGCTGGCGCGGCAGGACCGCGCTGCAGATGCCGGTGTATCCGGACCCGGTGGCGCTGGAGGCCAGCCTGCACGAGCTGCGGCAGCTGCCGCCGCTGGTGACGTCCTGGGAGATCTTCGCGCTGAAGAAGCAGCTGGCCGAGGCGCAGGAAGGCCGGCGCTTCCTGCTGCAGGGCGGCGACTGCGCGGAGAAGTTCGACGATTGCGGCTCGGCCACGATCACCAACCGGCTCAAGGTGCTGTTGCAGATGAGCCTGGTGCTGGTCTACGGCCTGCAGATGCCGGTGACGCGGGTGGGGCGCTTTGCCGGGCAGTACGCCAAGCCGCGCTCGGCCGATACCGAGACGCGCGACGGCGTGACCCTGCCGAGCTTCCGCGGCGACGTGGTAAATGCGCCGCAGTTCACCGCGCAGGCGCGTGTGCCCGATCCGCGGCGCATGGTCACCGCGCATTCGCGCTCGGCACTGACGATGAACTTCGTGCGCGCGCTGATCGATGGCGGCTTCGCCGACCTGCGCCATCCCGAATACTGGAACCTGAGCTGGGTGGGCTGCTCGCCGCTGGCGGTGGAGTACCAGCGCATGGTGGCCTCGATCGGCGATGCGGTGAACTTCATGGAGACGCTCGCCGGCGGCGAGGTGCACAACCTCAACCGCATCGACTTCTTCACTTCGCACGAGGCGCTGCTGCTGCCCTACGAGGAGGCGATGACGCGGCAGGTGCCGCGGCAGTGGGGCTGGTTCAACCTGAGCACGCACTATCCGTGGATCGGCATGCGCACGGCGGCGCTGGATGGCGCGCACGTGGAATATTTCCGCGGCATCCGCAACCCGATCGCGGTCAAGGTCGGCCCTTCGGCGCAGCCGGACCAGTTGCTGCGGCTGATCGACGTGCTCAATCCCGAGGATGAGCCGGGACGGCTGACCTTCATCCATCGCATGGGCGCGGCGCAGATCGCGGAGAAGCTGCCGCCGCTGCTGCAGGCGCTCAAGCGCGACGGCCGCCGGGTGCTGTGGGTATGCGATGCCATGCACGGCAATACCGAAAGCACCGCCAACGGCTACAAGACCCGGCGCTTCGACAACATCCTCGAAGAGGTGGAACTGGCGTTCGACCTGCATGCCGCCGCCGGCACCCGGCTGGGCGGCGTGCACCTGGAGCTGACCGGCGAGGATGTGACCGAGTGCACCGGCGGCGCCCGCCAGCTCACCGAACATGATCTGGAGCGCGCTTATCGCTCGACCGTGGACCCGCGGCTGAACTACGAGCAGTCGCTGGAAATCGCCATGGCCATCGTGCGCAAGCGCGGCCACGACCGGATGCTCGCCGCGCAGGCCTGAGGCCGCAGGCAGGAGCGGCACGACGCCGCGCTCATCGCCGCTGCTGCATCCTGTAGGGCCGTTCCGTCCGACAGGAGGCCACGTCTTGAGCTACGACTGGGAGCTTTTCACTGCCTATGCGCTGCCGATCGGAGCCGCGCTGGCCTGCGGCCTGCTCGCCTGGTGGCTGCTGCTTTCGGTGGCCCGGCGCATGGAGGGCCGCGACTATCGGCGCGCGCGCGTGCTGCGCGTCGTCACCGTGCCGCTGGCCTTCGCCGTGCCGGCCCTGCTGCTGATCTTCGCGCTGGAAGCCACGCCGCTGGAAGGGCGGATGCTGCAGATGGCGATCCATGCCCTGCGCATCTTCATGGTCGGCTGCCTGACCTGGCTGCTGGTGCGCGCGGTCGCGGCCGGCGAGGCGGCGATCCTGCGCAGCCATCCCATGGAGGTGGCCGACAACCTGCAGGCGCGGCGCATCCAGACCCAGACCCGGGTGCTGAGCCGGGTGCTGATGGGGGCGATCATCCTGGTCGGCGCCTCGCTGGTGCTGCTGACCTTCCCTGCGGTGCGGCAGATCGGCACGACGTTGCTGGCGTCGGCCGGCATCATCGGCCTGGTCGCCGGTATCGCTGCCAAGCCGGTGTTCGGCAATCTGATCGCCGGCTTGCAGATCGCGCTGACCCAGCCGATCCGGCTCGATGACGTGGTCATCGTGGAAGGCGAGTGGGGGCGGATCGAGGAGATCGGCAGCGCCTACGTGGTGGTGCGGATCTGGGACGAGCGGCGGATGATCGTGCCGCTGACCTGGTTCATCGAGAACCCGTTTCAGAACTGGACGCGCCGCAGCGCCGAGCTGCTGGGCACCGCCTTCCTGTGGCTGGACTATCGCACGCCGCTGCCGGAGCTGCGCGCCGAGCTGCAGCGCATCTGCCACAGCGAGCCGCTGTGGGATGGCCGCGTCTGCGTGACCCAGGTGACCGAGACCAGCGAGACCACCATCCAGATCCGCCTGCTGGTGAGCGCCCGCAATTCGGGCGATGCGTTCGACCTGCGCTGCATCGTGCGCGAGCGCATGCTCGATTACCTGATCCGCGAGCATCCGTATGCCTTGCCGCGGCTGCGGGCCCAGATCGCCACCCAGGACAACCAGGGCGAGGCGGCGGTGCGGCCGGCACGGCGGCTCGATCCGCAGTCGATGCGATCGCCCGGGGCCGAGGATGGCGAGCCGGCGATCGTGCCGGCACCCGGTGGCGGGTCGTGAGGAGCGGCCGAATGGCCGGTGTCCCGGGGCCTGCCGGTTGGGAAGGAGATCCGGTCGCGATGTTCCTGCGTGGGAGTTCGTGTCGCGGATGACGCAGTCCCCATCTCTGGGACGTGCGGCGATCGATCTATTGCTTGCGGCCGTCCGTGGCAGGCGTGGGCGGCAGCGTGGGCAGGAAGCGCGGCGGCCTGCGTGCCTGCGTCAGCTGCTCGTAGGCGTAGCCGAGCTGGATCAGCCGTGGCTCGCTCCAGGCGGTGCCCATGAACAGCAGCCCCAGCGGCAGGCCGTTGCTGGCGCCCATCGGCACGCTCAGGCTGGGATAGCCGGCCACGGCGGCGGCGCCATAGCCGGCGCCGGGGAAGTCGTCGCCGTGGACCGGATCGGTCCGCCAGGCCGGGCCGGTGGTCGGCGCGATCAGGGCGTCCAGGCGTTGCGCCGCCAGTGCCGCGTCGATGCCTTCCGGGCCGGCCAGTCGCCGCGCCAGCGTGCGCGCGCGGATGTAGTCCGGATCGGCCAGGCCGCTGGTGGCCTGCGCCTGCTCGAACAGTTCCTGGCCGAAGTGGGGCATCTCGTCGTTGGCGTGCTCCTGGTTGAACGCGATCAGTCCTGCCAGCGTGGTCACCGGCGCCTGGTGGCCGGCCAGGTAGCGTTCCAGACCGGCCTTGAACTCGTGCAGCAGTACCTGCAGCTCGGCCTCGTCCCATTGGCCCTGGGTCGGGATCTGCGCCTCGACCACGGTGGCGCCGGCATCGCGCAGGACCTGCACGGCCGCTCGCATCTGCAGGGCGATGACCGGATCCTCGTCGAGCCGGGTGCGCAGCACGCCGATGCGCGCGCCGCGCAGCGCGTCCGGGTCGAGGCGGGCAGCATAGTCGTAGACGGCGCGGCCGGGCATGGTCGCGGTGGCCGGGTCGGCCTCGTCGCGGCCGGCCATCGCGGTCAGCAGCACGGCCGCGTCGGCCACGCTGCGCGCCATCGGGCCGGCGGTGTCCTGGCTGAAGGAGATGGGGATGATGCCGTCGCGGCTGACCAGCCCCACGGTCGGCTTCAGGCCCACCACGCCGTTGACCGCGGCCGGGCAGACGATGCTGCCGTCGGTCTCGGTGCCGATGCCGGCGGCGGCCAGGTTCGCCGATACCGCAACGCCGGTACCGGAACTGGAGCCGCAGGGATTGCGGTCCAGCACGTAGGGGTTGCGCGTCTGCCCGCCGCGCGCGCTCCAGCCGGAGGTGGAGTGGGTCGAGCGGAAGTTGGCCCATTCGCTGAGGTTGGTCTTGCCCAGGATCACCGCGCCGGCCGCGCGCAGGCGCCGCACCAGATAGGCGTCGTCGGCCGGGCGGAAGCCGGCCAGGGCCAGCGATCCGGCGCTGTTGCTCATCGGCGTGGCGTCGATGTTGTCCTTGAGCAGCAGCGGGATGCCGTGCAGCGGGCCGCGCAGGCGGCCGCGGCGCCGTTCCCCGTCCAGCGCTGCGGCTTCCTTCAGCGCATCGGGGTTGAGCTCGATGATCGCGTTCAGGCGCGGCCCGGCGCGATCCACCTGGGCGATGCGCTGCAGGTAGGCACGGGTGAGGGTGAGGCTGTCCAGCTCGCCGGCGGCCATGTGCGCCTGCAGCGTGGCGATGTCCGCTTCCGCGTACGGGAATTCGTGGCCGCTGGCGTCCGCGGATGGCGAAGGCTGCGCGGTGGCGATGGTCTGGCTGGCCGCGGCGACCAGTGCGGCGATCGGGAGCAGCAGGGCCAGGCGCATGGCGTGGTCCGTCCAGTGGGGATGAGGCAGGTTAGGACGTGACGTCCACCGGCGGCAAGCAGCCGGTGCAACCGTGTGGCGGGGATGGCCGGCCGGGCCGCCGCGGACGACGGTCAGCGCAGGCCACTGCGGCGCCGGACGATGTCCCGCGCCAGTACCGCCACCACCAGCAGGTTGACCGCGAGCACCGCCCATGCGGTCCCGCCGGGGTGGTGGACGATGGCGTAGATGTCGAAGGGCAGGTAGATCGCGGCCGAGGCGCAGCCCAGCCACGATGCCCAGACCTTGGCGCGCCACAGGCCCCAGGATT
>JAFADB010000260.1 GCA_023425225.1 Pseudomonadota bacterium | reverse complement strand
GCCAGGCGCCGGGCAGGTGCGCACGGTCGCCGCCGACATCGCCACCGACGCGGGCCGCGCCGCCGCGCTGGCCGCCTGCCCGCAGGTGGACATCCTGGTCAACAACGCCGGCGGCCCGCCGCCGGGCGATTTCCGCCACTGGCAGCGCGAGGACTGGCTGCACGCGCTCGACGCCAACATGCTCGCGCCGATCGCGCTGATCCGTGCCACCGTCGATGCGATGGCCGAACGCGGCTTCGGCCGCATCGTCAACATCACCTCCAGCGCGGTGAAGGCGCCGATCGACATCCTCGGCCTGTCCAACGGCGCGCGCTCGGGCCTGACCGGCTTCGTCGCCGGGCTGGCGCGCAGCGGCATCGCCGCGCGCAACGTCACCATCAACAACCTGCTGCCCGGCCAGTTCGCCACCGATCGCCTGCGCGCCAACTTCACCGCGCAGGCCGGCAGGCTCGGCATCGGCGAGGACGAGGTCGCCGCGCGCCGGCAGGCGCAGATCCCGGCCGGCCGCTTCGGCACGCCGGCCGAGTTCGGCGCCGCCTGCGCCTACCTGTGCGCCGCGCAATCGGGCTACATCACCGGACAGAACCTGCTGATCGACGGCGGCGCCTATCCGGGGACGTTCTGAAAACCCGGCAGACCGGACGCCCGGCAACGGTTCGCTCCCGCACAGGCGGGAAACCCCGACGATGACGGCCATGCCGGCCGTCGCGCCGCCATCCCTGCCCGCGCGCGGCAACGACCGCGCCGCACACACCCTTGGGGCCAGCACGCGCCAAGGCGACAATGGATACCCATGAGCCCTCCGTTCGACACCCGCCACGTCCGCCACGCATTTTCCCGCGCCGCGTCCAGCTACACCGCCGCGGCGGCGTTGCAGCAGGAAGTGCAGAAGCGCCTGCTCGAATCGCTCGACTACCTGGACGAGCGCGTGCCGCAGGTGGTGCTCGACGTCGGTGCCGGCCCCGGACATGCCAGCGCGGTGATGAAGAAGCGCTGGCCCAGGGCGCAGGTGATCGCGCTGGACCTGGCGCTGCCGATGCTGCACGAGGGCAGGAAGCAGGCCGGGTGGCTGAAGTCCGCGTTGAACCGCGATGCGCTGCGCGTGTGCGCCGACGCGCGCGCCCTGCCGCTGGCCGAGCACAGCGTCGACGTGATCTTCAGCAACCTGTGCCTGCAGTGGGTGGACGACCTGCCGGCGGTGTTCGCCGGTTTCCGCCGCGTGCTCAGGCCCGGCGGCCTGCTGCTGTGCTCGACCTTCGGCCCGGAGACGCTGGTCGAGCTGCGCGAGGCCTTCGCCCAGGCCGACGCGGCGCCGCACGTCAGCCACTTCGCCCCGATCGCGCAGTTCGGCGATGCGCTGATGCTGGCCGGCTTCCGCGATCCGGTGCTGGACCGCGACCTTTTCACCCTGACCTATCCCGACCTGCCGGCGCTGATGCGCGAACTGCGCGCGATCGGCGCCACCAACGCGCTGGCCGACCGCCGCCACACGCTCACCGGACGCGGCCGCTTCGCCGCCGCCGGTGCCGCCTACGAACCGCTGCGCCGTGCCGACGGCACCCTGCCCAGCAGCTGGGAGGTCATCTACGCCCAGGCCTGGGCGCCGGCGCCGGGCGCGCCGATCCGCGAGCAGGGCGGCGAGATCGCCGCGATGCCGCTCTCGGCCATTCCGATCCGCCGCCGCGGCGATTGAGGATCACCTGCCCCGCATCGCCGCGCGCGGAAGCGGGTTCTCAGCTCGCCGGCACGAACAAGTCGCGGTGGAAGAAGTACACCTCCTGCAGCAGGAAGCGCCAGCTGGTGTGGAAACTGCGGAAGCGCGTGCTCGGCGTGGACGAGGCCAGCGCGTCGATGCCCAGCCTGCGGCTCAGCCGCAGCGCGCGCGCCATGTGCAGCGGATCGCTGACGATGATCACCCGCCGCATGCGGTGCTCGCGCATCAGCGTGCGCGCCTGCACCAGGTTCTGCTGCGTGGTGCGCGAGGCCGTCTCGATCAGGATCGCCTGCTCCGGCACCCCGTGGCGCAGCGCATAGCGGCGCGCCACCTGCGATTCGGCGAAACGCGCGCGGGTGCCGCCGAAACCGCCGGTGAAGATCAGCACCGGCGCGTAGCCGCGCTGGTACAGGTCCAGGCCGTGACGGATGCGCTCCTCGAACACCGGCGAGGGTTTGGCGTCGTAGGCGGCCGCGCCGAGCACGATGATGGCGTCGGCCGGCGCCGCCTGGTCGCGGTCGCCGATCCACACGATCCACGCTGCCACGCCCAGCAGCCACACCACGGCCAGCGTGCCCAGGCGCCAGGCCCAGCCCAGCCAGCCGCGGCGACGCCGTGTGCTCAATCGCGTCCCCACGGCAGCGCATCGATGTCCACGTTGCCGCCGGACAGCACGATGCCCACGCGACGGCCGGCGAAACGCTGCGGCTGCGCCAGCACCGCCGCCAGCGCGATCGCCGAGGACGGTTCCACGGTCTGCTTGAGCACCTGCCACAGCAGCCGCATCGCCGCCACCGTGGCGTCGTCCTCGACCACGATCACCTGCGCGCCGCCGGCGCTGAGCACGGCGAAATCGGGCCGCCCCAGGGTGCCGCGCAGGCCGTCGCAGATCGTGTCGGGAACGAAGTCCACCTGCAGCCTCCCCGCCGCCAGCGAGCGCGCGGTATCGGCCGCGCCCGCCGGCTCGGCCAGCACCACCTCGCAGTCCGGCGCCAGTGCGCGCGCCGCCAGCAGCGTGCCGCTGGCCAGTCCGCCGCCGCCCACCGGCACCACCAGCGCGTCCAGCCCGCCGCTGGCCTGCAGCAGCTCCAGCGCGGCGGTGCCCTGGCCGGCGATCACCGCCGGATCGGTGTACGGGTGCACCAGCGTGGCGCCGGTCTGCTGCTGCACCTGCGCGCACATGCGTTCGCGCGCGTCGATGGTCGGCTCGCAGCGCCACAGCGTGGCGCCGTGGCGGGAGATGTTGGCCAGCTTGGCGGCCACCGCACCCTCGGGCACCACCACGTGGCAGGCGATGCCACGGGTGCGCGCGGCCAGCGCCAGCGCGGCGCCGTGGTTGCCGGAAGAATGGGTGACCACGCCGCGCGCGGCGGTGTCGGCATCCAGCGACCACACCGCGTTGCAGGCGCCGCGGAACTTGAACGCACCGCTGCGCTGCAGGTGCTCGGCCTTGAAATGCAGCTGTGCGCCGCTCATGGCATCGAGCGCGCGCGAATGCAGTACCGGGGTCACGCTGGCGTACGGGGCGATCCGCGCGGCCGCCGCCAGCACGTCCGCGTATTCGGGCAAGGGGGGCATGTTCATGCGGAAAAGGTTAGCGTATCGACGCGGTTTTTCCTCGCCCGTCGTGCAGCCTCCATGCAGCGCAACGGTTCATCCATGCATGGCGGGATTAAGGACGGATTCAATGCATAACGCCGATGCTGCAGTCCTGTAGACAGAAGGGGGATCGCATGAAGACGCGCTTGATGCTGGCCACCGGGCTGCTTGCCCTGCTGGGCGGCTGCGCCACCTACGACTACACCGGCGGTTCCGCCGGCGGCTACTACCGTGGCACGTCGGGCGTGCAGTACCGCTACAACGACCGCTACGGCCCGTATTACGGCGGCTATGGCTACCCCTATGGCGGCTATGGCTGGAACTATCCGTACTACTACGGTGGCGGCGGCTATTACGTCCGCCCGCCGGTGCGGCCGCTGCCGCCGTCGCGCCCGCCGCACACGGGCCGTCCGCCCGACCATCGTCCACCGCCGCAGGGCAACCGCCCCCCGGGCAATCGTCCGCCTCCCGGCAACCGTCCGTCACCGCCGCAGAACGGCGGCAACCGCTCGCCGTGGCGCAACATGGACGGCCTGCGCCGGCCGCAGAACAGCAGCGACGCCAGGCCGACGCCCCGCCAGGCCCCCCGTCCGGCGGCGGCGCCCAGGCCGCAGGGCCGGCCGCAACCGGCGTCGCGTCCGGGTCGCAGTGCGACGGTGTCCACACAAGAGCAATGATGGGGCTTGCTTTTCATCCGGCACTGCCCTCAATCTACGCTGACCAAATGACCCACCACGTCGCTTTCTGACATGGAGGGCCCTCACAGCCTCTTATGTCGATGTCCGACAGGGAAATCTGGATCCCCCCTGTTCCGGCCCTGGCGGACATCGGCGCCTATGCAAGCAAAGAGCCCCGCACTGCGGGGCTCTTTGCTTGGGTCCTGCCACGGCGGCGGGAAACAGCCATAAAAAAAGGGCCTGCAGCTCCCCTAGCTGCAGGCCCTCGGGCTTCCCCACCGTGCGCTTGGCCGGCCCCTGTTCCAATTCCGGCCCTGCGCCACTGGCGCGGTGCCACGTGTGGGTGCAGGACGGATATCTGCACATTGCGTGCCAACTTGAGCACGACCGGCACGAAACGTGATTCACGCCACTAAAATGCCCGCCATCGAGCGGCCAGCGCGGTCTTTGCCATGAACCAGTCCTTCCATCGCTACGACGTCATCGTGATCGGCGGCGGCCATGCCGGCACCGAGGCCGCGCTGGCGTCCGCGCGTGCCGGCGCGCGCACGCTGCTGCTCACCCACAACATCGAGACGGTCGGGGCGATGAGCTGCAACCCGGCCATCGGCGGCATCGGCAAGGGCCACCTGGTCAAGGAGATCGACGCCCTCGGAGGCGCGATGGCGCACGCGGCCGACCGCGCCGGCATCCAGTGGCGCACGCTCAACGCCTCCAAGGGCCCGGCCGTGCGCGCCACCCGCTGCCAGGCCGACCGCAACCTCTACCGGCTGGCGATCCGCCGCATCGTGGAGCACCAGCCCAACCTGACCGTGTTCCAGGCCGCGGTGGATGACCTAGTGATCGAGGGCGACGCGGTGCGCGGCGCCATCACCCAGACCGGGCTGCGCTTCGAGGCCAACGCGGTCGTGCTGACCGCCGGTACCTTCCTGGCCGGCAAGATCCACATCGGCCAGACCCAGTACACCGCCGGACGCATGGGCGATCCGCCGGCCACCACGCTGGCCGCTCGCCTTCGCGAGCGCCCCTTCGCCATCGACCGGCTCAAGACCGGCACGCCGCCGCGAATCGACGGCCGCTCGCTCGACTACAGCGTCATGGAAGAACAGCCCGGCGACGACCCGCTGCCGGTGA
>JAFADB010000256.1 GCA_023425225.1 Pseudomonadota bacterium | reverse complement strand
CCCGACGCGCGCCAGCCGCTCGGCGAGCAGCGGCTGGCAGCCGGCGTCGTCGGGCGTGACCGAGGGGCGCGAGATCAGCTCGCAGGCCAGTTGCAGCACGTCACTCATGTCGTATCTCCATGCCCTGCCCCTCGTGGGAGCGGTGCAAGCCGCGCCGGGGCATCCGCCGGCAGGTCCCTCGCGGCCTGCGCCGCTCCCACAGGGATGTCAGGTGATGCCGAAGCGCTTCCTGAAGCCGTTGTCGGAAAAGCCCTGGCTGAACTGCCCGTCGTCGGTGACGACCACGGGCCGGCGGATCAGTTGCGGGTACTCGCGCAGCAGCAGCTTCCACTCAGCCTCGCTGCCGGGCGACGTGCGGCTGTCCGGCAACTGCCGCCAGGTGGTCGAGGACTTGTTGACCAGCGCGTCGAAGCCGCCGGCCTTGCCGGCCCATTCCACCAGGGTGTCCGGTTCGGGCTTGTGGTCGCGGTAGTCGACGAACGTGTAGGGAGCGCCGAAGCGCTCCAGCCACTTGGTCGCCTTCTTGCAGGTGTCGCAGTTCTTGAGGCCGTAGATCGTCGTGGTCATGTTCTTTAGGTATTCCGCCAATTCGTCGGACATGCGTGCAAGTCGATGAGGCGCCGGGTCCACGCCTGCGCGGGGACGACGGCCAACGTCAATCCGCAAGCCCGCGCAGCAGGTCGTTCACCGAGGTCTTGGCGCGCGTCTTGGCGTCGACCTGCTTGACGATCACCGCCGCGTACAGCGAATGCGAGCCGTCCTTGGCGGGCAGCGAGCCGGACACCACCACGCTGCCTGGCGGCACGTAGCCGTAGGAGACCTTGCCGCTGGCGCGGTCGTAGATGCGCGTGCTCTGGCTCAGGAACACGCCCATGCCGATCACGCTGTGGTGGCCGACCACCACGCCCTCGACCACCTCCGAACGGGCGCCGATGAAGCAATGGTCCTCGATGATCGTCGGCGCGGCCTGCAGCGGTTCCAGCACGCCGCCGATGCCGGCGCCGCCGGACAGGTGGCAGTGCTTGCCGACCTGCGCGCACGAACCCACCGTGGCCCAGGTATCAACCATGGTGCCCTCGCCGACATAGGCGCCGATGTTGGTGAAGCTCGGCATCAGCACCACGTCCTTGCCGAAGTGGCTGCCGCGGCGGGCGATCGCCCCCGGCACCACGCGCACCCCGGCCTTGCGGAATTTCGCCTCGTCGTAGCCGGCGAAGCGCGACTCCACCTTGTCCCAGAACGGTGCCGGCCGGGACTCGACCACCGCCATGTCGTTGACCCGGAAGTACAGCAGCACCGCCTTCTTCAACCACTCGTTGACCTGCCAGCCGCCGCGGCCGTCGGGCTCGGCCACGCGCAGGCGGCCGGACTCCAGGCCGTCGATGGCGCGCTCGACCGCCGGCCGGGTCGAGCCCTCGATCTCGGCCGCGGTGAGCGCGGCACGGCGCTCGAACGCGCTCTCGATGGTGAGCCGCAGCTCGTCGGCCGGGGCGCCGGCGGTGCCCTTCTTCGCCGGCGAGGGCTTGGCCGCGGGCTTGCGTGCCGGCTTGGCGGCGGACTTGGCGGGCGTCTTCTTGGGGGCGGGCTTGCTGGCCATCAGGATGGTTCTCCAGGCTTTCTGTCGGGGTCCAGGCAGGTCAGCAGCGCCTCGCGCAGCGACTGGCTGGAGGTTTCGGGCAAGGGCTGGTCGTGCTCGTCGGTGATCTGGAACTGGTCCTCGGCGCGCTCGCCGAAGGTGGCGATGCGCGCATCGTGCACCCGCAGGCGCTGCCCGCGCAGCACCTGGGCCACGTCGGACAGCAGGCCGGGACGGTCCGGCGCCACCAGGCTCAGGCGGGTGCGCCGCCCGTCCACGGTCGGGCGCAGCTCCACCCGCGGGGCGAAGCGGAAGTGGCGCAGCTGCCGCGGCATCACCCGCCGCGACGGCCGCAGCCGCTCCAGGTCGCCGGACAGCGCCTCGTACAGCGCCTCCTGCAGCTGGTACGGCTGCGCCGCATAGCTTTCGGCCGGGCTGACCTCGAAGGTATCGAAGATCGACCCGTGCGGCGCATCCAGCACGCGCGCGCGATGGATGCGGTAGCCCTTGCGGTCCAGCGTCATCACGATGGCGGCGAACAGGCCGTCGCGGTCGGGCGAATACACGAACACTTCCAGCGCGTCGTCGCCGGGCGTCACCGGGCGCACCTTCACCAGCGTCTGGCCGATCTCCACCTCGGTCAGCGCGGCGGCCTGCCAGGCCAGCTGCTCGGGGCGGAAGCGCAGGAAGCCCTCGATCGGCATGCCGGCGAACTGGCGCTCGATGGTGGCATCGTCGAAGCCGTGCACGTGCAGCAGCGCCCTCGCCGAATCGCGCGCCTCGGCCAGCCGCTCTGCCAGCGGCAGCGGATGCTCCAGCCCCTCGCGCAGCGCGCGGCGGGTGGCGAAGTACAGGTCGGCCAGCAGCCGGTCCTTCCAGGCGTTCCACAGCTTGGGGCTGGTACCGGCGATGTCGGCGCAGGTCAGCAGGTACAGGTAGTCCAGCCGCTCGCGGGTGGCAACCAGGGTGGCGAAGGCATGGATGACGCCCGGGTCGGCGATGTCCTGCTTCTGCGCGGTGATCGACATGCGCAGGTGCTGCTCCACCAGCCAGGCCACCAGCTCGGTGTCGGTCGCGCTCAGGCCATGGGCGGCGCAGAACTCGCGCGCATCGGCCGAGCCCAGCTCGGAATGGTCGCCGCCGCGGCCCTTGGCGATATCGTGGAACAGCCCGGCCAGCAGCAGCAGCTCCGGCTTGCGCAGGCGCGGCCAGACCTCGTGGGCGATCGAGAAGCGCTCGTCGGCGCGCGAACTGGCGAACAGGGCGATGTTGCGCAACACCATCAGCGTGTGCTGGTCCACGGTGTAGACGTGGAACAGGTCGAACTGCATGCGCCCGGAAACCTTGGCGAATGCGGGAATCCATTGCCCCAGCACGCCCAGCCGCGCCATGCGCGTGAGCGTCTCGACCGCGCGCGGGCCGCGCAGCAACGCCATGAAACGCTCGCGCGCGGCGGGCACGGCCTTCGCATAGGACGGCAGCTTCGGCAGCGCCTCGGCCAGGGCGCGCGCGGTCAGCGAGTGCAGCCCGCGCACGCCGGACTGCCCGGCCCATACCGCGAACAGTGCGAACACCTGCTGCGGATCGCCATTGGACCAGCCCTCGCCGTCGGCCGAGAGGTAGCCGCGCCGCAGCGAATAGCCGTCGCCCAGCGGCTGGGGGACCGCCTCGCCGTCGAACTGCTCCTCGAAGCGCTGCAGCAGCCGGTCGCTGATCCGACGCACCACCGCGGCGCTGCGGTAGAAGCCCTGCATCATCTTCTCCACGCCCAGGCTTTCCGGGTCGTCGCCGTAGCCCAGGCGCTGGGCCAGCGCCTTCTGGTAGTCGAAGCGCA